>JANQFW010000042.1 GCA_028277625.1 Candidatus Gastranaerophilales bacterium
CGTTCATTTATATCAACGTGAATAAAATTACATATAGGATCTCTTATTTCGTGTATTCTTTTTACCATTTATTTTTTAAGTCTTTAATAGAAATTTATACGCCTTATAACAATATAATAAAAATACCAATAATGGCAAATACTTAATGAAATGTATAGTTATTTTTTTCTCTGAAACCTTTCAATCTACTTTAAAAAATTGTACGGATTTCCTGCTTGGGGTTGAGTCACTAGCTCTCAAGAAACTTGAATAAATAATAGCCCCAAAGTTGTATTTAGGCAGTCTTAATACAAGTCGCAGTATTATGTTTCTAGCAAATTCAAAATAATTGATAAAGCCCAGTTTGCGCAGTTTAGACTGTATTATTAACTCATATTTATAATAATTTAAATTATGTTTTTTATTAGATTGAATTGTTCCGGCATACACTAAAACCAAAGGAATATTAGCAAAGATACAGCCTGAATTCATCATTCTTATCCATAATTCATAATCTTGTATCAAGCGCATACTAGAATAATTACCGACTTTTAAGACAGCACTTTTTCTGAACATAACACTCATATGGTTTAACGGATTGCGCCATTTTGCAAATGTTTTTATTTCTTTATCACTCAACGGTACATTTCGATAACCGGTAATATTATCAGTGCTCCCACAAAATTCAGCTATGTAGCTACCAACTATGTCAATGTGCGCATTGTTTTGCAGAAACTTAACTTGTATTTTAAACCTGTCAGGCACGCAAATATCATCACTGTCCATTCTTGCAACAAAATCATAACTACAGCTTAACAGACCAGTTTTTAAAGCTTCACCTAAGCCTTTATTTTGTTTAAAATTAATAAATTTAAATAAATCAGGATGTTTAAAACTAAAATCATCAAGTATATTATCTAAATCTATTGGCAATAATCCATCTTTTACTATCACAATTTCATTAGGGGGTAAAATTTGATTAATAACGCTGTTTACAGATGCTTCTAAGTTAGTTGCTTTTTCATTAGGTGATATTGACATTAAAACAGAAAATCTCATCTTAAAGACCTTACCTAATTAATCAGCTCTAAAATTACATGTTTTTCAAGTGCATTTATGTGCTGTTTTAAGATTTTATAAAGCTCTCTGTTACTTGCATTGATCTTAATCAAAAATATAATATGAGATGAGGACTTAATATACTCTAAAATTTCTTTTAAATTGTTGCTTTCAATTACAGAATTATTAAGTTGCTCTTTACTAGTTGAGGTATTAGCTTTTTCATTAAGGATTAAGTTTAATTTATTTAGCATTTTAGCTTTTGTTACAGTGTCAACTAGGGCAATTATACTCGTATTATGCAAATTTTCTTGATTTAAAATCAACTGATTTGATATTTTGTAAAAATCATTAATCTTGGCAATTGTTTCAAAGGAGTTAAAATCACTTAAAGGAAGTTTTTTACTGGCTATTTCTGATCCTATTATGTAGCTAAGACTAATAAATAATGCTATTGCTAGAGCTGAAACAATATTAAGAATTAAATTTGGCTGTATATAATTATTTTTGCCATGGAGTGTGGGACCAGAAAGAACTGTAAATTTTTTAGAATTTTTAGAGTAGTCTTTCAATATTTTACTTTTATTAAATTTGGAATTTAAAGCTGCAAGGTTTGAAAATTCTTGCTCTAATTCTTTTTGGTATATCTTATAATTTAAAAATTTCCGGGTTAAATCTTGCTTATATAGATTGTAATTAGAGTCAATAGAACCAATTAAATCTAAGCTGGCTGATGGTTTTAGCCGGGTATGCATGTTTGATAATTTTAAATGACTTATTTTTTTTGCGATGGAATGCTGAGTTTTTGTAATATATTTTTCTAAAAATAACAAATCTTTTTTTGTTTTTTCTAAATACAAATTATTGGATACTAGTGTATAGCTCACTAGTAAATCATTTAAAAAAGCTTGTGCTTTTTCTGGGCTCTGGTCTTGATACTTAATCAAAATAACATCTGAATTTTTAATATTTTCTATAGCTAATTTTTTACTTTTAATTAATTGATCTGTAGAGATATATTGATTATCTTTTGCTAGAATCTTATTTTTTTCAATTACAGGAAATAGTACTTTGCTTGATTTTAAAATTTGAATTTCGTTATTAATAAGTTTGGTGGTACTACTTTTTGCATTTGTTGCATAAAGCATCTCTTTATCGGCTTGATAGGGGTTAAACTCATTTATATTAGTATTTGTATTTATGTTTATTAATATGCTGGCTTTAGATTCATAAACTTTGGGAGCACAAATACTGTATATTAAACTTGCTAACAAAGTAAATATATAGATTATCAGTATTTGCTTTCTTCTAAAATACAAAATTTGCCTGACTTTATAAAAGTCAAAGTGTAATTCTCCTGCTGTACAGGTATTAGCCATAATCTGCTCCAGTGCAAAATTTTATTATAAAGCGTTATATACTTTATAATTTCAACAAAATTATTTTAATTCTAGCTATTTATAAGTATTTTTAAAGATACTTTTTATTGCTAACTATGTCTGCCGCTTAATGCCATGGCAACTGCTTTTATTAAGATACTAAGATCCCAAAATATATTTCTATTTTTTATGTAATAAAAATCATATCTGAGCTTCTCAACAATATCGTCAACATTTACGCAATGCCCGTAATTAATTTGCGCCCAACCGGTCCAACCTGGTGTTACAGAATGCCTAAACTTGTAAAAGGGTACCTTTTGCTCATACTCTTTTACAAAGTCTACAAACTCAGGCCTTGGACCGACTATACTCATTTCACCTTTTAATATATTAAACATTTGTGGTAGCTCATCAAAGCGAGCTTTTCGAATAATTGTGCAAAACGGTAAAATCCTATTATCTTGAGTATTACCTTTATCCACCATCCCTTCTTTATCAGCATTTTCTACCATTGTCCTAAATTTATATACTTTAAATGGTTTCCCATCCTTGCCTATTCTTTCTTGAACATAGAATATTTTCCCACCATCTGCATATTTAATAGAGCACACAACAAATATCATTATTGGAAGTGTTGCAATTGCGATGATTGAAGCTGCATAAATATCAAATAATCTTTTGATTATTTTGTAAAAAGGTTTTTTATTATGCAGTACCAGTGTAAGAAAATAGTCTGCGGTGTTAGTTTTAACTGGGGTTTTTTGGGTTATATGCTCGTAGGCTGTTGTGTACTTTAGAACTTTAAAATTTTTATTACTGTTAATTACTTTAGAAAGTTCTAATAGTACGTTTTTTTTGATTTTTCCGGTTATGCATAGAAAAACAAAATTGATTTTATTTTCCTCAAAAATTTTATTAATATCCAAACAGGTCCCCAGAACTTTTTTTCCGTTTATCACATAGCTTTGCTTTTCCGGGTCATCATCTACAAAGCCTACTATATTTAGCTTTAATTCTGGGTGGTTAGTAATTTCTTGCGCTAATCTTTGCGCTGAATGCCCTGCTCCTATTATTAAAATATTTTTTTCTGCTTTTAAACTATTTGTATATTTATAAAATAAAGATCTCCATACAGTTGTAACAGAGAAACTTAGAAGTGTTGTTGTTATTAAATAAATTAAGTACGACTTATCAAAATTAAACAGTAATAAAAGAGTACCTGAGAATACTAAACCAAGTATAAAGCCTTCGAATAAAAAATAAATTCTTTTAATAAAGTCTTCGCAAGTGAAAGCATAGAAATCTTTTAGCCATAAGATATATAACCAGGTTAAAGGTAAAACAGCTGAGCTGATTAATGTAGTCGTCATATTTATCCGGAATATTTGATTAAATACAAAGAATGAGCCTGCAAAAATTATAAAATCGATTAAATACAATAAGTATATGGCGTTAGAAAATTTTCTCATTTAAATATACATCTCCCCAGTAAAAAAATCTCGTCTATTTCCACCCATCAACTATTTTTGGATTGACCTTCTCAGTATTATAGATTGCTTTAATTAATATTTAAATAATCTGAAAAGTATTTTTAAGTTAGTAATTATAAGTTTATCATAGCAAAAATATTTATTTGGTTCACACCCTTGTTAAATTTTATGAATAAGATTTTTTCATCTGACTATTAGCAATGCAAAGCAATTTACAAGTTTTAGGAAAAACAAATTCTGCACCATATAACACTTTAAGTTACAGATACAGAATTTAAGTTTATAATAATTTCTTCTGAAGTACATCATACTTTGAGATCTTCAGGAGTAGTTAACTTTTTTTAGTTAGTTCCTCAGCTAATACATTGTTTTGTGATTTGTTATTTAATAACATCTCGTACGCTTGAATTAAATATGTTTTTTGCTTTGTCCATTGCAGGTAGGAATTTATGCGCTCTAGCCCTGACTGCTTCATTGCACTTCTAAGCTCTGAGTTGTCTAATAAACAAATTATTTTTTCTGCAAGGTCTTTGTGATCATTATTCTTCGCGTACAATGATGCATCTTGTGCTGAATAGCGCCCTTCTTTTAAATCAAACTGCACAATAGGCTTACCTAGAGCCATGTACTCCAGCACTTTATTCATTGTTGATTTATCATTCATTTCATTATATTCATCCGGGTTTACGCATACATCTGCAGTGTTTAGATATTCCAGCATTTCTTTATCTGGGATTCTACCCGTGAATATAATGTGATCATCTAGTCCGAGCTTTGTACAATGAGCCTTTAATTCATTTAAGTAGGGGCCGCTGCCAATAATACAATATAAAATATCATCTCTATTTTTTTCTTTTAAAATATAGTTGGCCGCATTAATTAAATAATCAAGCCCTTCTTGTTTGCCTATTACGCCAAGGTAACCTACCATATATTTTTTGCCTTGTTTTAAAGCATTTATTGAGGGTTGAATTTTAATTCTTTTAAGGTCTGGACCACTTCTGACGATAAAAACCTTTTCCGGGTTCATACCGCAACGTTTTATTGCGATTTCTCTGTAAGATTCGTTTGTTGCAATAGAGATATCGCAACTTTTGTATGTTAATTTTTCTAATAAAACTAAAACGTCATAGAGAAATCCTCTTTTATTAAATTTTGCCTCGTAGAGTTCCGGGTTGATGTCGTGGTGGTCAAAAACAAACTTTTTGCCTAATAATTTGAATAAAAACCCTATTAAAAATATGTTGTCTGGTGGGTTGCAGGCATGTATTACGTCAAAGCCCTCTTTAAAAAGAATTTTTGTGGATAAAACTAATTCCCAAAATAAAGCACAGCTATACTCTATAACGTATGAAACTACGCCGGAACCTTCATTTGGCATGGGGTGGCGATAAACAGATATATTATTAATTCTTTCAAAGCTTTTGTTGTAACCTTTTCCTTTTGGACAGATTATACTAACTTTATAACCGGCTTCTGTAAGAGCATTGGCTTCTTGCCAGACTCTTGTATCGAATGGAACCGGTAAATTTTCTACGATTATGAGTATTTTACCAGCATAGTCCATTGTATTCTCCGATTAATTCTTTATCATGTTTTATTTTTACAAGGTCAATAACTGTTTTATCAGCTAAATTATTGGTTTGTGAATCTGAAACTTCGAATATCTCTTGATACTCTTCTTCATTGTTAGATATAACAATAACTTCTGAGTTGTCTATAACTTCATTTAAGTTGCACAAAAGCTTTGATAAATGCGGAAGTTTACTATCTATATAGCTCTTGTTGCTACCCATTAATCTTGAGAGTTGCACATGATTATCGTATATTCTTACTTCACATCCCTTGCCTATGAGTCTTTCTACTATTTCAACTATAGGACTTTCTCTTAAGTCATCTGTGCCGGCTTTAAAGCTTAAGCCCAAAACCCCTATTTTTTTCTTTTCTGTTTTCAAAACCTCTTTTAGCGCAGTATCTTTTTGTATTTCATTGCTTCGAGAGATATTATTTATAACCGGTGTTTCTACGTTTAAGCCTTTAGATATGTTTACAAGTGCGCCTAAGTCTTTTGGTAGGCAAGAGCCCCCGTAAGCAAAACCCGGCCTTAAATAATATGGTGATATATTTAATTTTTTATCCATACAAAGTAAATTCATAACTTCATGACTGTCTATGTTTAAGTTTTTACAAATATTTCCGACTTCATTTGCAAAAGTTATTTTTAGTGCATGGAAAGTATTGTTTACGTACTTTATAATTTCTGCGCTGTGAAAGCTTGTTTTGATAATAGGTGCATTAATATCGTTGTAGATTTTTGACATTATTTCTATTGCGTTATTAGATTCTGAGCCTAGCAGTGTAAAAGCAGGGTTAAAATAATCTTTTACTGCTGTGCCTTCTCTTAGGAATTCAGGATTTGAAACTATTGCAAAGTCTCTGTTTCTTTGCTTATTGCTGACTTGCTCGATAATCGATGCTACATTAGCACCTGTGCCGGGCGGGACAGTGCTTCTTATTGCAATTGTGTGAAAGGAGTTTTTTTGGGTGAGAGCTCTTCCGATGTTTTCAGCGACCTTATAAATATTTTTTAGGTTAAGTTGCCCGCTCTCTGCGGCTGGGGTACTTACGCAAATGATAGATATATCTGTATTTGCAATTGCGTAGTCTGTATCGTCTGTTGCTTCTAAATTCTTGCTATTTCTGGCGGTGAATATTAATTCGTCTATTTGATTTTCTACAATTGTAGGAATGCCATTATTGATAAGTTCCACCTTGTGCTTATCAATATCTACCCCAATAATTTTATGGTCGTTTTTAGCTAAGCAGCCTGCGCTAACGCAACCTACGTAGCCAAGTCCAAAAATACTAATTTTCATGAGTAATTCCTTTATTTTAGATAATCATTCAGGTCATAATTTTTGATTTTTTTGTCTATTTTTACTTTTAAAATATTATTTTTAAACTCTGCTGATTGTATTGAATTTTTACAGTCTATAATAGTTGCAAACATTATATTTTTATCAGATTCTACAAATGAATTAATTGTATTAGTGGGTAGTTTTATGTCGAAGCTTCTTGATACCCACCCGTATATTGGATCCTGTGCACCATTTATAATATTAGTTTTTTGTGGAGCAGTAGAAAAAACGTATTTTTTAATTTCATGCTTGTTATTGCTAATTTTAAAGCAGTTTGAGCTTTCTTTAACTGTACAATTTTCATTTAAATGCCAATTTAGGCTATATTTATTATCTTTTTTTTCTGTATATAGCCGATCTATTATTATAAAATATCCTTTTTTTTCAAATAAGACTTCTCTTTGGTGCTTTACTTTTCTTTGTTGCTTTATATAACCGTCGTGCCAGGCTCTAATATACTCAAAATCGTCATTTGAAAGCATACTCTCGAGGCGAACATTTGCTTTTTTCAGCCATAGAAAATTGCCACCTATCTCGGACTGATTCATATTATCTACCATTACTGTATTGTGTGCGGCAGTGCCTTTGAAGTAATTTCTCCATTCTTTTTTAGAGTGGTACGCATAAGTACCCGGATCAATTAAGAATTCTGTATCATTAACACTTAAACAGAATGAAAGCGCGTCAGCGTGACCATGCGCTGCTATTGATAAAAATCCAAGATTACCAATATCAAAATATGCTTTTATGTTGTCATGATTAAAGATATAGTAGCCGCTACTCATTAAAAATCTGGATTTATTTTTTGGTTTTTCTGCTTTAACATCACTGTATTTTTTTTCAGCTTCTGCGCCAAAATACCATAGATTTTTAATGTCTAGCTTTTCTTTTGCTTTAAATTTATATTCTTTAGAATTAAATAAAAGCACACCTGCATTAAACAATGATAAAATATTTTCTTTATAATCAGAGATAAACCCGGTAACATATCCATCATCACTGTCGCCTATATTTGGAATATTAAGGTTGTCATCAGTAAATTCCATGAGGACATTTATTATTTTGTTTAACTTGTCCCAAGATTTTTTAGGTATTTTATGCCCATTTTTTTCTAGAATTAAGAAAGAAATTATATAAAAATCAAGTGAAAAACAATGATATGCTAGTGCTTGCTCTTTATTTACGCCATCATTAAAGAATTGGTTATCTAATTCTTTGAGTAAAATTTTCAAGCCTTTTTCGCGCCATTTTTTAGATATTGGCCCAAAATCGTATAAAGAGCCACTAATACACAATCCAGCTGCTTCTCCTATTAAATGATTATTGGCTGAAGAATGCGAAGACGTATGATGATTTATGTAGTGAGCGTGTTGATATATGCTATTAAGCAGCTCAAGCATTACAATATCCGGGATCTTATAACCCAGAATGCTTAATGTATTAATGGCATAGGACCAGGAAATTAGTCTTATTGCCAGCTCAAGAGAGCTAGTCCAATTTATACCCATTAAGTAGGTATTACTATTTATCCAGTTATATATTTGTTTAATTACTTCATCAGCGTAGCGATTATCTCTGGTGATTGTGTATGCTTCTATCAATGGATAAAAGTGCAGAAATCGATTTAATTCCCAGATGTATTTTATATCACCTATTTCATGGCTATCACGATAATTTAGTTTGTTGTACAGGTCAACAGGGCAGGACTTCATGCTGGAGTAATCCATATTCCAATTTATGTTTTCGCCTGCTTTTATTTTGTTTAAGTTAAAAAAGCTAAACTCGTGGTCTAATATGCTATTAGCTTTTTTGAGAATCTTTTCTTTTAAGTCATTATTTTTATTATAGAATTTGGCAATCGCTTGCAGGTCTTTTTCTTCTAACAAAAACTTCCCAAAATTTATTAGGGAAAAATCGTAATTTTCCAGATTTTTTTTGCAAGAAACAATATAAAGCTCTTTACTCTTGGCAAATACCCGATGAGTGATCTCCGGCACACCCATTACTGATAGTCTGTTAACATACCATTGTAGTTTATTCTGTTTCATAATACTCCCCGTTGCAATGTGCTACAGGCAGTATATTAATATTTCAGGATGTACGAACAATACTTCCGGTGTTTATTCGAGCGGGTGATTTTTATATTTTGAAATATATTCTTAAATAAAAAATCATAATGACAATATTATCAATACGGTGTTTTATTATCTTTTTCTTTCCAGCTATTAAAGGTTTTTATTGTTTGCTCTCTTAAAAAGTTTTCTGTAGGAATGTCTCTATTTTCTATCATCTTTTTGATTTCTTCGAAAAGAAAATCATCTCTAAATCCAATATTTGCAGCATCTTTGCGAGTATTACCATAATATATTTTAGAAATATTTGCCCAGTAGATAGCACTTAGACACATTGGGCAAGGCTCACAGGAGGTATAAATTTCGCAGCCTGATAGGTCAAAAGTATTTAAATTTTTACAGGCATCTCGTATTGCGACTATTTCGGCATGTGCTGTTGGGTCATTTGTGCTTGTTACTTTGTTATTGCCTTTGCCTACGATTTTATCATCTTTTACTATTATTGCACCAAATGGTCCGCCTTCGTTATTTTTCATTCCGTTTTCTGCCAGGTCTATGGCGCACTGCATATAGAATTCTTTTTTATCCATAATTTTTTGCCTTGATATTATTATTTACTTTTATTTTATAGCACAAAAAAAGCCTAAAAAATGTTGACTGCATTCATTTAATAAGTTTGTCATCCTCTTCTGCCTTATCAGTTGATTTATCTTTAAGAAATTTAAACTAATTAATTAATGAAATATTGACAAACTTAAAGATACGTATTAATATACGTATAAGGAGGATATCATCATGAGCTCACAATCATACGACGGCAAAATTACAACAAGCGGATCTTCGCAAGCAATCCGTATAATAAAATCATTTTTCGATGCGAATCCCGAATTCGAGCAAAAAGCCAATATCAAAGCTTATCCTATCGGAAAAGGGAAAGCACTTATTTCTGTTGTCCCTCAAAGTGAAGTTGAAAAAGATGATAAGGAAGATCCTTTATTTGATTCCTTTTTAAGTTTTCTTGAAAAAGATATGATTGAAAATCCCCAAAATCTAACTCCCGTTTCTCAAAAAGACTTTAGTGCAACTAAAGATCTACTTGAAGGGGTTGAGGTTTCTGAGAATGATGAAATGCCGGAAGATTTTGAATTATAGAAGACAGGGTAGATGCACGAAGACGGCTGGAAAATTTATTTTCATCCTGCATTTGAGCAGGTAAGGCAAAAATTAATTGAAGATGTTTTAACGTTGAAAGACAAAGACCCTATTAGTTATAAAAAGCATCCGAAAACAAAATTTTTAAAAAAGATAGATGATCTTATTTTTAAAGAAATACCGCTTGATCCTGCAAATGAAAATTATTTACAGGGAAATACATTAGGGAGTAAGCACAGACATTGGCGCAGAGCAAAATTATTTAAAAGATTCCGCTTATTTTTCAGATTTCACAGTGAGCATAAAATTATTATTTATGCATGGCTAAATGATACTAATTCACTAAGAAAAGCTGGCTCCAAGAATGACCCTTATAATCTTTTTGTAAAACGCTTAAAAAATGGAAATCCACCTGGAACTTGGGATGACTTGCTAAAAGAGAGTTCTGTACCAACAAATTTACTGCTTTAAATAACTACTAAAATTTTTTTCTGATACTGGCTTAAAAGTACAGTTTTCATGTAGACTTCCGCCGGCATAAGTCTTTTCTGGATAATTACGGCACATTCCGGGTCTATCTTCATAATCAGGGCAGAGGTTATTTTCTTTTATCAAGCTGCATCTGAGTATTAAATTGCCGAATGCATCTTTGCCGGTTATTTTAAATCTTTTATATTTAGGGAAAAATAATGCCATAAGCTTAAAGTCCAACATTGCAAACGGTCCTGCACAATAAATAAATCTACAGCAATCACCACAACGCGAACAGCTACCCTCCAGCCTGTACTTCATCTTTCTAAAATACAAACTTGGAAAAAATTCATAAAGCAAAATTTTAAAAGGACTCTTAAACATTATTATACTGCTCATAAACTAAATTTAGTATTGCTCTTTTCAGAGTGCAGGCTATTTTATCAGCCTTAACAGGATTGAATAATCTGAAAAGTATTTTTGTGAGTTTATTATATATTTTACTAACAGTATCAAAAAATATACAAGTCAAAGCGCTGTATAGAAAAAAATTTTTAGCCTTGCAATTTAGAGAAAAAGACGATAATATAATTAAAGATATATTAACTATATACTTTAGCCCTAGTATTTTAAACTTGTAATAAAATATCCCCCTATAATTTAAATCAGGATTTTAGCCCGCCTGATAAAATAACAGTTTTAGATGATTCATTAATATCTAAAATTAGGTACTATTTTGATGATTATGGATGAATAGCATGGGTGTAAAATGTACAAATTAAATAAAAATAAAATAAAATTCTCTTTGTTTATATTAATTCTGGGTTTAGCCGCTAATTATTTTATCTGCAGCTTTTTAGCAGCACACTCTCTGGTGTTAGCATTACCAATGCTTTTTATTGGAGGAATTACCTTTTACTTAATAGTTAACCTAATTTTGTATGCCAAGGCTAGCACTAATTTTGTATTGCTTTTATCAGTAGCAAACCTGCTTTTATTTTTAATATTACTATTTATTCCGTATTTTATATATGCAAAAGCCTTTTCTGTTGATGCAAGCTTAATTATTGAAGTAAATTACATTGCAGCAACGTTAGCATACTCGTTTAGCGCAGGTATAACCAAGATTTCTATTGACAGCCAGGCACAAACAGAACAAAATATTCAAAAAATTATATCTCCAGAGTCAGATACACCCGAAAATAATGCTCCACAAGCTATAAATCCAACTGTAGAAATGCCTGAGCCGACTGTTCCGAATGAAATGGCTGCGGCTTCATCATCTGAGACCAGACAAGAAGAAGTTATAGAAGTAAACAGCTCTGAACCGGATAATAATATTGAACATAATGAAGAGCCAAGCGCTGAATCTATATATGGATCTGTTGATAGTGAAATTGAAGAAGAAGCAGACGTATTTTTAGAAGATGAGTCTTCAAGTTTATTAGGAGAAACACCTTCTGCATCTTTAGACGAACTACCTGAAATTCAACTAGACGAAAATCAAATTAGGCAAAATGAGGAAGTTAACTATCCACCCTCTACACCACCAAAAGCAGCACCTTCAACTTCTAGTGATGGCGTGAAAGTTTATGAATTTGAAGATTACTCAGATGAGGACAATGAAGGAGAAGCTGAGGGCCTAAAAATATCGGGAAATATCAGAGTAGTTGAGGTACAAGAAAACGAAGAAGAAGCGCAAGGCTCAATCGCATCAATTGCAAAACTATTGGTAAACCAGCGAGATGTAGAAAATGTAATCCAAATTAATGAAATTATGCAGCAAATCGGTTGTGATACCGGCAATACAAAAGTTGTTTCGATGAATAAAGGTATAGAAATTTATGAGTCATTTAATAAGCTAAAAGTTGATTACCCACAAATTAAAGACATGGCAATAGTTGAGCAAAATGGCTTTATTATTGCTTCATATTTTGAAAACAAAAGAAAAGAGCAGACCTGTTGTGCGTTAGGTTCTGGGATTTACCTCATTGTACAAAATTATTTAGCTCAGCTCAATTTGAGCCCTGAAAGAATTTTCTTTGTTTTTGATGACCAAACAATTTCTATAAACAACCTGAATGATCAAGTATTCTATATGAGTTTTTCTAATACCCTTAATATACTTGAGTTTAATCAATCTGAAATATTCTTGAACAAGCAAAATATCACAGAATCTGATTATACTTCATTGCAACAAACAGATGGAATTAACAGAGCTATATTAACCCACAGCAATAAAACTGTGGTTAGTATTTATAATGAGGATAATATCAAAAAATACACAAGTGTATCAAATGCAATTTATGACAATTTAAGAGTATTCCTTATGAACATATTAAAAGGAACTCTTAAGCATATTATTTTAAGCTGTGATAACGAGACCTTAGTGATTTCTAAAAAAGAACAGCAATTATTAATTTTAGGTTATGCCCCTGATTCAACGGTTAAAGTATCAAACAAAATTAATGAAATAGAGAATTTAATAAGTAAGGACTAATAAATGTCGACCAGAAAAAACTTGCTTAACGAGCTTTTGCTGGAAGCTCAAATATTAAATAAAGATCAATTAGGTATTATAAACGAAAAAAAAAGTAAATCTGACAAACCTTTCCTTGAGCTGATTAGCGAAACAGCAAGCTTGGATAAAAATGAGCTTAGCAATCAGTTAAAAGATTTGTTAGAGTTGCAATACGGTGTTGCTTTTATTGAGCTGGCTAATGCTCAAATTGACGAAGATCTGATAAATGTCTTCTCAGTGGACTTAATAAAGAATCATAAATTTTTGCCGCTAGGGCAAAGCGGTAATATGTTTACACTTGCAATGACTGACCCTGATAACCTTGTTGCGGATCAAGATATCAACTTTAGGTTGCAAAACAACAATTTTAAAGATTATAAAATAAAAAAAGTAGTTATTTTTGAAGATGACTTTGACAACTACGCTAGCAGCAAATTTGCAAAAAAAGAATCTGCAAATCAGGAAATTGAGCAAGATACAGATGAATTGATATCCTCAATAGGTATTGAAGTAGAGCAAGCTACTGCAGATATATCTGATGATGTATCTGACCTGATGAATTCTGCGCAGGAAGCACCTATTATTCAGCTTGCAAATAGCATCCTGGGTGTTGCAATAAAAAGGGGGGTTAGTGATATCCATATTGAGCCCAGGGAAAAAGAGTTGCAGGTTAGATACAGGCTCGACGGTGTTCTTAGTATTTATAAAATACTTCCTAAAAAAATTCAAAACTCAATTACATCAAGATACAAAATTATGTCTGAGCTTGATATCTCTGAAAGAAGACTGCCGCAAGACGGTCGTATCAGAGTGAAAATGTCAAATAAAATGGTTGACTTTAGGGTGTCAACTCTACCAAGCAAGTTTGGCGAAAAAATAGTTATGCGGATTCTGGATAAGTCTAATATTTCTCTTGGGCTAGATCAATTAATAACTAACCCTGAAATATTAGAACTGGTAAGAGAAATGATTAGTCGTCCATACGGTATTATATTTGTAACAGGACCAACAGGAAGCGGCAAGACAACTACTTTGTATAGTGCCTTAAGCGAAAGAAATACACCGCAAGTAAACATATCAACAGCAGAAGATCCTATTGAATATGACCTTGATGGTATAACCCAGTCTGAGGTGAATAAAGTAATTGGTATGGATTTTGCCAAGATATTAAAAGCGTTTTTAAGACAAGATCCCGATATAATGCTAGTTGGAGAAACAAGGGATAAAGAAACTGCTAAAATTGCTATTGAAGCGGCATTAACAGGTCACCTTGTATTTACTACACTCCACACAAACGATGCACCAAGTTCTATTATGAGGCTTGAGGAAATGGATATTGAGCCATTTCTTATATCTAGCTCAATCATAGGTGTTATTGCCCAGCGACTGCTGCGCCGAATTTGTTCAAATTGTAAAGAATCGTATGAACCTGATCTTGAAATGCTAAAGTTTCTGGGAGTTGAAAATTTTTCAAATAAGACTTATTACAGGTCAAAAGGTTGTGATAAGTGTAATAACACCGGCTATAAAGGTCGAGTTGGTGTCTATGAAGTTATGAAAGTTACAGACGAGTTAAGAGACTGCATCTCAAAAGGAGTAAATACTGCAATTTTGAAATATCAAGCTCAACAATCCGGTATGAAAACACTGCTTGAGTACAGTTTGGATATAGCAAGAGAAGGCCATACAACCCTTGATGAAGTTATTAGGGTTACCTTTACATCTGAAGGACAATCGTCAATGTGCCCGAACTGTAGCAAACCTGTTGGAGACGAATTTTATAAATGTCCGTTTTGTCAGCATGATCTCAAAAAGACTTGTCCTAAATGCAAATCGATACTTCAAGAAGGTTGGTCAAATTGCGCAAAATGCGGATTTAATACTTCTGAAGTAATAACAGAATCAGTTTGCCCAACATGTAGCGGCGACATTGCATTAGAGATGAACGAGTGTCCATGGTGCTTTACCACGTTAGCAGAATTAAACTTAAATAAATAAAAAGATAGAGGAGTTTACTTTAATGTTACTAGAAGAATTATTACAGTTAGTATTCCAAAAGGGGGGAAGTGACTTACACATATCAGTAGGTTTACCTCCTGTAATAAGGGTTGATGGAAAACTTATTAGAACAGACCATCCACCTCTCACTAAAGAAGATGTTCAAAGATTAATATTTAGTATGTTGAATAACGAACAAAGACGAAATTTGGAGCAAAACTGGGAACTGGATTGCAGTTATGGTGTTTTTGGTTTAGGACGATTTCGTGTTAACGTATATAAAGAACGGGGAAACTACGCAGCAGCACTGCGTACAATTAACTCAGAGGTGCCCAGTTTTGAGCAACTTGGCTTGCCTTCTGTGGTTAAGGAAATTGCTGAAAGGCCTCGTGGCTTAATCCTGGTTACAGGCCCGACCGGTAGCGGTAAGTCTACTACACTTGCTACTATGATAGACCACATTAACCAAACCCGTAAAGAACATATTTTAACAATTGAAGATCCTATTGAATTTTTACATACATCCAAGCGCTGCATTGTACACCAACGTGAATTAGCACAAGACACTCGAAGTTTTAGCAATGCGTTAAGAGCAGCTCTTCGTGAAGATCCTGATATTATACTTGTTGGTGAGCTTCGTGACCTTGAAACTATTTCTTTGGCTCTAACTGCAGCTGAAACAGGTCACCTTGTAATGGGAACGCTTCATACCTCATCTGCTAGCCAAACAGTTGACCGTATAGTTGATGTATTCCCGGCAGAGCAGCAACAACAAATTAGAGTTCAGCTGTCTAACAGTTTAGTGGCAGTATTTAGTCAGACATTAGTACCTAAACTTGACCATACTGGCCAGAAAAAAGGTAGGGCTCTTGCTCAAGAAATTATGGTAGTAACACCTGCGATTGCTAACCTAATTAGAGAAGGTAAAACTGCACAAATATACTCTGCGATTCAAACAGGTGGTGCCCAAAAAATGCAAACACTGGAAAATACTTTAAGAGACCTTTATCAGAAAAAACTAATAACCTATGATGATGCATTATCAAAAACAAGCCGTCCTGAAGATCTAAAAAGAATGCTTGGCAGTGGTGCATCTGTCTAAATATAATATTTTAGCCAAAAGTATCCCCCTTGCTAAGGGGTAAGGGGGGCAAAATAATTATCACTATTAGCAACTTACTTTGTACAAATAGCTGTGGATAACACTTTTAGACTTTTTCCCTGAAAACATAGGAGTGGTTTTATGCAAAAATTTAATTACAAAGCAAGAGATGAAAAGGGCAATTTGATTAGCGAAAAAGGCTTTTATGCCGAAAACGTTAGTGCTGCCAGAGAACAGCTCTTGCAAAAAGGGTTGTGGATAATTGAACTGAAAGAAGAAAGCAAAGCTGCGGATTTATTAAATTTTGAGCTGGACAGTGTGTTTGCAAAGTTCGCCGGAGTGTCTTTAAAAGACAAAGTAATATTTTGCAGACAATTTTCATCATTGGTAAATTCTGGTGTGGCTATGCTTAGGGCTATGACAATATTATCTGAGCAGTGCGAAAATCCAAAATTGAAAAAAATCTTAAGAGACATTAAAGAAAAGCTTGAGCAGGGTTCTTCTTTGTCTGATGCTTTTGCTCAGTACCCAAGTGTGTTTGATAAGTTATTTATAAGTATGATAAAAGCCGGCGAAACCGGTGGTATTCTTGATGATGTATTAATGAGAATTGCTGCATTTATGGAAGATAAAGCAAGATTAAACGCACAAATTAAATCAGCACTAACTTATCCGACTGTAGTTACTATTTTAGCAATGGTAATCTTTGTTGTTATGTTGACCTTTATTCTTCCAAAATTCTCACAAATTTTCTCTAAACTGGGCGGTGAATTGCCTGCTTACACACAGTTTTTGATAAATATAAGTGAACTATTACGCTCTTATTGGTCGCTTGTACTTATTGCGGGTGTAATATGCTTTGTGTGGGCTTTTAAAAAGATATATTCTTTGGAAAAAGGTAAATATATAATTGATGCCTTGACCCTAAAAGTACCTTTATTTGGTCCGTTATTGCAAAAAGTTGCTGTTGCCAGGTTTACTAGAACGCTTGGTACACTTATTAGAAGTGGTGTTCCGATTTTAATTTCATTAGAAATTGTTCAGGAATCATCAGGAAACGCAGTATTGTCCAAAAATGTAGGTGAAGTTTACGAGGAAATAAAGCAAGGCGGGGCATTATACTCAAAATTAGAAGAATCCCCTTTATTTCCACCAATGGTTACATCAATGATTTCTGTTGGTGAAGAAACCGGTGAGTTAGACAATATGCTTAACAAAGTTTCTGACTTTTATGATTCTGAAATTGAACGAACTGTCGAAGCACTTACTTCATTAATAGAACCACTTATGATGGTTGTATTAGGTGGTATGATCGGAGCTGTAATTGTCGGTATGTACCTGCCCATGTTTGCGATATTTGATCAGATCAATTAATTAAGATATCTTATCTAAATAGAGGCTTTCTTGTTGAATTCAAAAAAGTGGTCATATTTTTGTATTGACCATTAGCTCTGTTTATAGAATTACCTGCAGCAGCAAAGTTAAAGTTTGGCTTGGTTGCCAATAAAACTTTACAGTCATTAGGTTTGTTTGTAGGCTTTTTGTCGTTTCTTGTTATAAAATTTCTGATTTTGGATGCTGAGTAGTTTCTTACTATTGGTATAACGGTACCAACACTTATTAGTGTTGCAAACAGATTGCCAACCATAGTAGCACCTTTTTGAAACTTTTGAAGTTCGCTGCCTTTAGTGCTAAGTTCTTGTTGGATTTTATCCAAAGAATAATCTTTGCAAGATTTTGGCAGAAGTTTACCTTTTGCTACAGCCTTTTTGAATACAGCTTCAAAAGGGCTAGTAAAAGCTAAAAACAAACTGAAGGTAATAATTCCTTCTACTATCTCTTGTGGGACTAGAAACTTTTTTTCGTGGTTAGATATTTTATCATTAATACAGACTGCAATGGTTTCTGCGATTGATGAAACACCAAGAGTTAAGGCCATTGATCTTGATAAAAATTTTGCAGGATCTTTGGTATAGCAGTTGCCGCATTTTTTTGCAAACGAGTATATATTTTTAAACACTGGGTTAGCCATTATTTAGCTTGCCCCCTGCTTTATTTTTCTTTTTATATTTTTCTGGGAATATTTTTTTCAGAATATTATTAATCAAATAGTTTGTAAGGGGCAGGTCTACACTAAACATTGAAATAACAGTTACTGCTATACTAGTTGTATGCTTGACACCATCAGCCAATTTTTTATCCATAAGCAACTCTTTAGGGAGTTTACCATTTTTGGCTAGCTGATCCCAAATTTTTGCAGTTCCCCACCTTGTACAGATGCCAACACTGGCACCGGCAACTATTTTAGCTAAGGTCTTAGCTAGCGAACATTTTCTGGTCTCATCGGTTTCTTTTCTATTAGAATACCAATCCATAGCGGGCTGAGAGCTTAACTCGATAGCAGCTACTACTGCCCTTTGTTGATAAGGTTTTAGCCCGCCAAGTTTTTTAAGAAGACCAGCACCTTTATCACCTACAGTTATTTTAGGAAATGAATCAGCAATATTGCTTGTAATTCTTTCCATTGTGCTGCCTTTAAATGCTTGGTTTTCTGTTTTATTTATCTGTGTTCTTTCCCGAAGTCTTTTAGAATTATTTCTTAACGCTATCATAAATATCTTTTTAAATTTCTGTCGCCCAATATCTTAAATATCGTAATTAAAAAATATTGCCTTGGCAAAGTCTATATATTTATTTGTCTACTGAGAAATAAATAAAAAATGCTAAAAAATGCTAAATTTGATAAAAAACTATTTAAGTTTAATAACAACTTATTAAAAATATCATTAAATATTTGCTTTTTTTTCTAAAAATCAGCTAAAAAAAAAATATTAAAAATTGTAAAGCATAGACACAGAGTGATATTTAATATTCATTAAAAGTGAAAACGTTACAGGAGAATATTTAACACTAAAATTGAAGAATGCAATTAACCAATAGAGCTGTTTATGAGATATACAATTTTCTAATTATTTACAGATGGAGAGTTATATATTTTTATTAATGTATTTAAATCTCTTACCACCGGCGCATCTTTTGCATGCTGAATGCTTCTTTTTAAAGGAGCCTCTTCTGATGATTTAAAATCAATATCGTTTTTAACTTCGTAAAAGTCGTACATTAAGTCTAGCGGGCTTCTACTATGCCCCCAGATACCTAGTGCGTGTCCTAGCTCGTGTGCAATAATTTTATGCAAATACGGCGAGCTATGATATTTACCGATGTTTATTAAAACTTTGAATTTAGAAGATCTTTCTTCTGTTAAGATGGGTGTGGTTTTACAAGTTCTATCAGGATTCCAGCTTATTATAATATCGGCAGCTTTTTTATTTTTTGTAACTGATAGATAAAGATGTTTATTCCAAAGCTTTATAGCGTGCTTTGCGTATTCTTCTATACCTTTTTTAGCCGGCTCTTCAATATAAATAAGCACAGGGAAATGTGTCCATCTAAGAGTTTCATTCTTTTTAGATTTTGCAATGCGCGAAAAATAATCACCAAAGCTGTCTTCATATTTAATATCAAAAAACTCTTCTTTTGTGCTTTCTCTCTCAGGCTTATCTTCTACTATCCAGTCAGGAGGTTCGATTTTTATTTTATTCTCTTTTTCATCATCATCAGTAGATATTACGATGGTTTTTGATTGTACTGGAATTTTTTCTGCTAACCTTTTAAATCGCTCATCCAACGTACCTGTGAAGGAGCGTCCAAATACGGTTTCTTCTAACCTTGCAAGGCGTATTTGCATTGATTCAGTATTGTATTCTGTGTTAAAAAATTTGTTTTCCATTAGCTTTATTAAAGCTTCGTGAGGATAGTCACCTTTTGAATATAAATAGCTTTTTATTCTTACTACTCTTTTATTTAAATTGCCTATAGAGGATTGACCATAAATTGACTGTTCAATACGGTTCAGGCGTTTGAAAATATCATCTCTATTGTAATTTTCTTTGTATAGCGTACGTTCTACCCGCTCTACTTCTGCTAGTATGTTTACTTTTTGAGCCGGTGCGTTATAAATGCCTTTCGCTGATGCGAATGCGAGGGAGCTAATAAATATTGCTATAGTTAATAGTAGTTTTTTCATTCTTATATTTACTGATTTTTATACTTTTCATGTGATACAACTTGATTAAAATCTTTTCTGGCCTTTTTGGGAGGTGCTTTAGAGTCATCTGGATAGCCAAGTACTAAAAGATTTATGATTTCCATATTATCAGGCAAATTTAGCTTTTGCTTTACTTTAGCAGAGACGTTTTCGAGTTCGCCTGTTAATTTATTACCTATGGCACCTATAATACATGCCCCTAAACCTTGATTCTGTGCTTCTAGGGTCATATAAGCTACTGAGTAGGTAACTTGTTCTATTGTTCTATATAAAACTGCATCTACACTACGCTCACCAGGATTATACATTGGTGAGTTAACTAAAAAATCTATTTTTTCTGGAGTTAGACCAGCCTTAGCTTCAACAGTTTTTCTAAAATTTGCTTTTTCCCAGGCGCTAAGGTCTCCACAGCATGCAATTATTAACAGTGCATTTTGCACATGTTTTTGACCATTTGAGAGTTGGCCCATTAGGTTGATTGTTTCTTTATCTTTTATTATTATATTATGCCAGGGTTGGACATTTATCCACGAAGGAGCCAGGCGTCCTGCTTCTAAAACTGCGTTAATCTTATCATCAGAAGGCATTTCTTCTTTAAAGTGTCTTACACTATATCTGTTTTGAATAACATCAAGGCCCATCCTTCTTAACTCCTTTTTATTGTTTGGACTAATTCTGCATTAAATTTTGTACAGTACAAATAATATTCTACTATAGCAAGCTTCTATCTACAATAAGATGTTACAATTATGTGATGATTGATTTAAGTAAAAAGATAAAAAAGCTAACTGCTAAGTTTGTAGTGTATCCCCAAAAAAAATTTTCTTTGAGGAAGAATAAGAAATTATGGCAATGCTGTTTGGAATTAAATAGTTTAATATTGCTATGTTTGAAAAATTGGAGGTAATCTTAATATGTTACAGATCCTAGATTTCATCCTTTCAAAGTTTAGCAAAATTTCTCTTATTATCGTTGAAAAAATAATCAATACAATTATTTATATTTTAAATATATTTCGTACTAGTTTTTATCTAAATAAAGCTGAAAAAAATATCAAAGAAGAAAATTATGAACTTGGAATTAAAAATTTGGAGAAAGCTGCAAGGTACGTTGATAACAATAGTACAGGAGAGAGGTATTACATTATTCACTATAAAACTGGCAAGTGTTACTTTCACCTTGCACAGAAAAAAAATGATATAGAGAGTTACAAAAAAGCAAAAAATCATTTTGAGAAAGCTATTATTAAATTTTCTTATTATGACAAGAGTGAATATAAAAAATTAAACAAATTCTTAATGAATATAAAAGATAATATTTTTAAATATGAGTACAAGCAATATAATTTTGATAGTACCAAAATCAGAAATTCAATAGATAATATAAAGGAAGCACTTGAAGGTTATAAATTTGACTCTTCTGATAAACTACAAGCCCTAATATATGCTGAAATACAAAGTAACTTAGCTACTTGTTATACTAAAGAATTAGAAAATGAAAATAACAATGATTATATTAAAAAGGTTCTACTCGCATATCATGAATGCTTAAGAGTTTATAGCCCAAGCGAATACACGGAAAAATATCTAAATAATATTGAAAAACTAGGTGTCTTTTATATAAACAACATGTCTAGCAACCAGGATAATTTATCTACTGCTATTAATCATTTAAACAATGCTCTTCACATTTATTTATCCAATTTTAAAGCTTACGAAAGAGAAGTATCAAGAATAAACTATTATCTGGGAAAAGCTTTTTATAAAATGGGAAAAATTGAAAACTCAAAAGATAACTATAATAAAGCTATTGAATGTTTAAAGCTAGCAAATAATGATTCTGTGAAAAAAGAAGAATCCGAAAAATTAGCTCAAATACTTGATTTAAAAGGATTATGCTATATGAAACTTTTTAAGTTAATCGATAACAAAGCAAATCTGGAAAAATCCAATAAATCCTACGAGGAGGTTTTATCAATTTATCAGTCAGGTAAATCTGACGATAAACTATTAAGACTATGTTACGTTCGTTGTCATATAGGATTAAATTACTTAAACTTGGCAAAAATTGAGAACGTACAAATTAACTTGGACAACGCGTTAAATAAATACATGCAGGCGTTTAATGATTATGAAAACATTATCAAAAATACAAATGAAAACAGACTGCTGGAAATTAATAAAAAAGACAAAATTAAGTACGAAGCCTGCTATCATAGAAGCCGTATTTATCTTTTTAAAGCAGAAGTGAAAGATACAAAAGAAAATATAGGCTATGCATTAGAGGACATAGAAGAATCTAAAAAGTCAATTCCATCTAAGGTTGAGCCTGAATTTATTTGTAAGCTATCAAGCGTCAGGGCAAAAGCTTTAACAATAAAAAGTGAACTTGTGGATAGAGGTAAAAACTTAGAATTAGCAAATGAAAATATTAGCTGCTCGATCGATAACATAAATAAGGAAAAAAATCCTATTTATTATTCTAACTTTATGAATAGAAAAGGAGATATTTTTATAGAATTGTCTCATATTAGAAAAAAAAATAAACAGTTAAAAACAGCTGAAGAGGCTTATGAAGAAGCTTTAAGTATTAAAACTCTTGAAAAATATCCTATAGGAAATGCTATTACTCATAAAAAGCTGGTTAATTTGTTTATTGAAAAAGCAAAAATTAAAAACACTCAGGAGAATTTAGATGAAGCTTGCAAGCATATTAAAAATGCAAATGTTTTTTGTTCTAAAATAGTAAATCTCCCTTATGAACTTGGTAAAATATATGTTCACTGTGGCCAAATTCAACATTTATTCAGCAAAATCAAAAAAAACTATAATGGTTATAGCAATGCAAGTGAAGCATCTTTTAATAAAGCTCTAGATATATTTACATCAGAAAATTTTCCCATTTGGCATACGAAAATTGAATATCAGTTGTGTGATTTAAAAATTACAATAGTAAAAATTGACTATATAAAAAATAAAGAGAATAAGCTAGACAAAGAGATACTTATAGACACTATATTTAAACTTGAAGACATTCTAAAAATTATGAAAGATCAGGGTTACATTTATAAGCAAGCAAAAATTTGCAGCAAACTTGCAGATTGTTACTTAATGCTAGCATCAGATGATATAATTGGAGATAAAGAATCAAAGCATCTTGAAAGTGCTGAAAACTACTTAAATGAGACACAGAATATATTTAAACCTGACTCTAGCCCTTTAGATTATTCTGATCTAGCCAATAGACTGGGGTATTTGTCTTATTTAAAATATTTAGAACATTCTAATAATGAAAATCTGTTTAATGAAGCAGAAAAATATTATAAAGAGGCGCTGGACAAAAGACCTTTCAAAGATTATCCGATACATCAAGCTTATATACTTGAAAATATGGGAGACTTATATTTGGAAAAAGCCTCAAAGGTTGAAAGCAGTGAAGGCTCTCAAAGATATAAGGATAATGCTAAAGATTGCTACGAAAAAGCGATGTCTGTATTTATCTCGGAAAACTATGTTCATGACATAGAAAATTTGAGAACCAAGTTGGAAAAAGCATACTTACACGATATATTAATTAATGATGAGCTAAGAAGTAGTTCTATTAACGATGTATTAACCAGTAAAGATTTAACAAGCAAATACATTGATGATATATTAAAAAATGACAAGCTAAAAGATCTTATAGAGAAAGAGATTAATCGTAGTGAATCAGCAATACAGCTAAAAAATCAGGGTGATAAATAGATATTATAGAAAAACATATTAAAAATGAACATTAAATATTATCGATGCTATTGAAGCAAAAAAATAATAATGTTAGAATCAATAAATAGAAATAATATTAAATTTAGAGCTAAAAAATATTTATTTAATATATGCAGCCTGGAGAATTTTATGATCAGAAATTTAACTTTTATTAAAACAATTTTAATGAAAGGTGTAATAGATAAAGAGGAAATGCATCGACTAGTGGAAGAATATCAAGAAGATGCGTTTTCAATATTGCAGCATCTTGTAACAGAAAGCCCGCACAGAAAAGAAGAATTTGCAAGGCTATGGGGCGATTCTTTAGGCTTGAGTTACGTAAATCTTAAAAAAACTTTTTTCCAAAAAGATGTAATGTTTAAAATTCCGCAGGATTATGCAATGGAAAACAAAGTAATTGCAATTTATCAATTTGGTCACGTTACTACAGTAGCACTTTCTGACCCTACTCATCCTTTTTTAAAAGAAGATGTTGCTAAGTATTTGAATACGCCTGTTAATGTTGTTTTTTCTATGCCCGATGAAATTGAAGATGCGATATTTAGCCAATATCAATCTGATTAAATATTATTAAAATTAACTCTTATTCAACTTTGTTAATAGAAGCCTTTATGTTAATCTTATTAAGGTTTCTATTATTTTTTTATTTAGGGAATATATTATACTAGTTAATAAACAACTAATTAAATAATACCAAAATAATTTCAAAGCTAGTGGATATTCAACCTAATATAACCACAAGGGAAGGATAAAGAGAGGATTAATAATGAATAATAAAAGAGTCTTACTTACGATCATGGATGGCTGGGGCTATGGAGAAGAAAATTCAACAAATGCCATATATATTGCAAACACACCAAACTTTGATCATATAACTAAAACATATCCTAATACCAAGATATATGCTGATGGCGAACACGTAGGCTTGCCTGACGGACAAATGGGAAATTCTGAAGTGGGACACCTTAACCTTGGTGCCGGCAGAATTGTTTTTCAAGAGCTTACAAGAATTAATAATGCAATCAAAACTGGTGAGCTATTTAAAAATGAACAGTTTTTAAAAGCTATTGACCACGTTAAAGCAAATGATTCTTCAATACATTTAGTTGGACTTGTTAGTGATGGTGGTGTTCATAGCTCTATGGACCACTTATTTGCACTAATTGACCTTGCTAAAGAAAAAGGACTAAAAAAAGTCTATGTTCACGCACTTTTAGATGGCAGAGATACTCCTCCGAAAAGTGCTGTTGGCTATGTAGCGCAAGTAAATAAAAAGCTTTCTGAATGTGGCCTGTCGCAAGTGGCTAGTGTAATTGGTCGTTACTATGCAATGGACAGAGATCAAAGATGGGATAGAGTTGAAAAAGCATATAATTGTTTAATCTCTGGTGAAGGTGAAAAGGCTGCATCTGGTGAAGTTGGCATAGAAAATTGCTATAAAAATGACATTACAGACGAGTTTGTTTTACCAACTATTGTTGATGGTGCACAATCAAGAATCAGCGATAATGATGCGGTTATTTTCTTTAACTTTAGGCCGGATAGGGCAAGAGAAATAACTAAAGCTATAAATGGAAAAGATTTTGATGGATTTGACAGAAAAAAAGTTGTAAATAATCTGTATTATATTTGCATGACTCAGTATGATGAGACTTTTAACATGCCTATAGCTTATCCTCCTCAAGAGTTCAAACAAATTCTTGGTGATGTTTTGGAAAGTAATGGTATTAAACAGTACAGAACCGCTGAAACTGAAAAATACGCGCACGTTACATTTTTCTTTAACGGTGGTGTAGAAAAGCCATATCCTGGAGAAACTAGAGTTTTAGTTAATTCTCCTAAGGTTGCTACTTACGATCTGCAGCCGGAAATGAGCGCGCCTGAGGTAACTGAAAAAGTTATTGAAGCAGTTAAAAATAACAAATATCAATTTATATTAGTTAACTTTGCTAACCCTGATATGGTAGGGCATACCGGAGTAAAAGAAGCTGCTGTAAAAGCAATTGAAACCATTGATGATACACTTGGGCAAATTTTAAAAGCTGTTAAAGAAGAAAATGTAACTATGCTTCTAACTGCTGATCATGGCAATGCTGAAAAAATGATTGATTGTGAAACTAATCAGCCGTTTACTGCTCATACTACAAATATGGTGCCATTTGCCGTTATCAATTATGATAAAGAAATAAAGTTGCAAGAAGGTGGCAAGCTAGCAGACGTAGCACCTACGGTTTTGGACATTATGGAGATTGAAAAGCCAGAAGAAATGACAGGATTGAGTCTTTTATCCAAAGTTGGTATGACATCTAAGTAAATCTTTTTACAATTAGACAATAATCTTTAAAAACCAGAGGGTTTAAATGCACCTCTGGTTTTTTGGTCTTTAAAATACGTTTTATAAAGGATTATTTTAAGAAAAAATTTTTTCATAATTATAATTAGAAAATAAAAAATTCTCCCCTTGATAGGTGATTAAGGGGTAGATATAAATATCCCTTAATGAGAGATTAGATAAACTATGGGAATAAATTAAAATTGAATGGATTTGGTCGCTTAACGCTAAATAATTTTAATAATCAAAATCCGATTGCGCCTAAAAACTTAAATATTGGTGCGCAAAATCCTATTAAGCAAGAAAAGCTTAAGAAAACTGAGCGCAAAAAAAGCAAAAAAAAGGGCGAAAATTTAAACCCTGAAGAATTTGGAATTTCTGAGAACAGTGCTATAGAAAACTTAGCTGCTGAATCTTTAAAATATGAGCTAAAGCTAGATCTTGTTGAGCAGCAATTAACAGCGCTGGAAAGTGAAATAAAATTAGCCAGAAATTCTGGTGATGAAGATGCAAACTTGTTTGCTGATAGGCTAGAAGAAAAAAAATTAAAAAAAGAAGAAGATATAAAAAAATTTCGTGAGGAATACAGAAACCTGGGATTTCCTAACAAATTGGCTGATAGCATTGATAGCAGTTATAAGAGTATAGCAAAGATATTTAAAACCGAACAAACCAACCAAATCATTGAGTCAAAGAAGAAAAGCTTAGCTACTCCTTTTTTATCAAAAACTATCGAGATTAAAAATTCTATCACTAAAATGGTTGAGGAGCAGAAAGATCATCGCCCCAGATCATACAATCCTTTTTCACCCTTTGATAATAATTCATTGACGCAATAGTTAACTAAGCAAAGAAAAACCCTGACAACACTAAGGTTATCAGGGATTCTACAAAGTAAATTTTTGCAAATTTACTTATACTTATTGAATTGGCCTTTTATCTGTTACATCAAACTTATTTGCCTCTGCATTTGTTAATTTTTTATTTTCGGTTACAGCTTTGCCTATTATACCACCAGGATTGGTAAACTCGCCTGCCGGGTCAACTGTGATACCGCTACTTTCAGCTTTTAATCTTATGTTAGAGTCTTTTTCTGGTGAGTCTAGTCTCATTTGCTTATTTTTGTAAGAAACATGCGTACCGTCTTTTAGGTCATACTCACCGGCTTTTAGCTTTTTGTCATTCAATGTAGCTGCGCCTTTTTTATCAAAAGTTATAACATCATCTCCAGCTTTTACTCTGGCTTTTCCTATTACTTGAGGATTATCTGGATCTTTGGCATAAGGAACATATTTGCCGTCAACCTGAAAGTTATCGCCTTTGAATACATTATATGTGTGATTATCTTTACCTTTGTGATCAAACTTTATATCATTACCGTTTTCTCCTTTTAAATGATAATGCGGGTCACCCCATGCACCTTTGCCATCATCCGGTATTGTAGTAGTATCATCTCCACCTGGCGTTGTGTCTGTACCCGGTGTTGTATCATCTCCACCTGGTGTAGTATCTATACCTGGAGGGAACGCATTGCCAATATTGTTATTTACCTGCGTTACATTATTACCGCCAACATTAGTATTAAGTTGTGACAATATTCCACTAAACATATTATCTATAGAGGTATCGCCACCTGTTATAGTATCTGTAGCCGGTGGAATAGCATTACCAATATTGTTATTTGCTTGCATTACATTATTACCGCAAAAATTAGCATTAAACTGTGACAACAGCCCACCAAGTATATTATTATTTGATTGTTGTGAATTTTCTCCCCCAAAATCCATATTTACTTGTTTAGCTAAATCACTAAAAATACTGTTATTTGACTGCAACGCGTTTAAACTGTTGAACGCAACATTTGTTTGTTTAGATATTGATTGTGGTAGGCATTGCTTAATTAAATTAGATACATCTAAGCTCATTCCTCAAGTCTCCTCTTATCTTCTCTTTTAAGGAAATAGTAAAAAATTCTATTTATTGCATCTTTAACTTTTTAAAGCATAAGTAGTTCAAGTTATTTACTGAATAACAACCGTTATGTGTTTTAAATTTCTACAAACAGCAATTATTCTCAGAAATTTTTAAACATTCTGCAAAGTACTATATTGTTTGTTTTAGGCTTTTTCTTATTTCTCGTTCTCAACTCTCTCTGACTATATAAAAACTTTTCTAATGAAAGAATTGCTATTTAAAATATATTGTTTTTATATCTTGAAAAAATAATTCAATTTTTACAGTGGTTTTTTTTTGGGTAATCCTGTTCGTCTTGGATATTTATCTGGTGTGATAGATTTTTTTTGGACTATAATTAAATTTCTTGTTATTGAGTCTTTTTCTGGAAGTTTGTAGTCTATTTTTTTAATAAATTCACCGCCCAAAATATGCAACGCATTTTGAGATTCTAACAATTCGTCATTAACACTGAATGCTTTGTATGCAATAAAATAACCATCTTTTTTAACGAATGGTAGACAATACTCAGACAAAGCATTCAGTTTGCCAACTGCTCTTGAGACACATACGTCGAATAGTTCTCTATAATTAGCATTTCTTGCCAGCTCTTCTGAGCGAGTGTTTAAAATTTCTATTTTATTTGGCAAGCTTATTTTTGTGAGTAGCTCTTCTAAAAATTTTGTTTTTTTGCCAACAGAATCAACTGCGCATATTTCTAAATTTGGAAAAACTATTGCAAGTGCAAATGAAGGAAACCCCCCACCTGTACCTATATCTATTAACTTACTAGGTTTATCAAAATTTAGGTAGTTAGTAACCAAGCCAAAAGAGAGTGAGTCTATGAAATGCTTGACAAAGACTGTGTCGATCTTGGCATCACTCACTATGTTAGTATGGAAATTATATTCATTCAAAAATTCCCAGTATTTGTAAAAATTATCAAGCTGCTCTTGCGATAATGCAATATTAAACGATTGCGCTGATTCTTGCAGAAAATTTAGTTTATCTTGCTTCATTTTTCCTTTTAATTTCTTTTAAATATTCGTTAAATTTTTTCTCACCTAGTTCATTAAATAATAATCGGAGCTTTCTTTCAATTCTTTCTTTTGAATCTGTTGAGATTGTTTTGCCTAAAACCTTTTGTGCTCTGATAAAAAACTTTAGAGTATTGGCATATTGTTTTATATTTAGATAATATTCACCTACATCTAAATAAGCTCGTGATATCCAATAAGGATCATTTGATGATTTAGCTATTTTTATTTCTTCGTTAAAGCACTTTATGGCTGCTGAATGATTTTCCTTTTCATAATAAATATTACCAAGAATTGAATATGTTTTAAATAAGCCTTCGTAGTTATTATTATTTTGATCAACCAATAATGATTTTTTATAAAAATGAATAGCTTTTTCCAGATCATTTTTTTCATCAAAAATAGATGCAAGGTTAAAATAAGAGTCTGACAAGTTGGGATTATTTTCTGAATTTGTTATTTGCGTATTGAGCTTATAATATTTTAAAGCTTTTGGAGGCTGCTTTATATCATCGTAGATTAAAGCTAAATTAAAATATAATAATGCTTTTACTTTGTCATCGAGTTTTGCATCTTTAATTGCTTCTACTAAATGATAGTATTTTAAGGCATTATCATAATCTTTTTTGTAGCTATAAATATTAGCTATACCTAAAAGTGTACTAGCTAAAAGCATATCTGGCATGTGGTGTTGAAAATTTAGCATTTCATTATAAATATTCAATGCGTTGTTGTGCTTGTAGCTGGCCATATAAATTTCTGCCAGCTGGGTTTGACATTCAAGCATGAAGTCAAGCTCACCTGTGGCTGAAGAAATATTTATAGCTTTTTGCAGATGATTAATGGCCTCTTCTTTTTTGCGTTGAGAATATAAGGATTGTGACAAATTTTTATACTGCACCGCAAAATTTTGCTCATTAGAGCTATTATCTGGCAATTGTGGCACATTTAGATGCTGAACTTCTGCATCTTTTAAGCTATTTAATTCCGCTAAATTATCAGCTTGCATTATAGAGTTGATTGCTTCATTCTGAAACGAGTCGGCATCCAAAAGTTTCAATTCATCTTGAGTTAATTGTGCAACTATATCTTCCTCTATTTGACTAGCTATCTCATTTACGGATTGATTATCTTGTACTAGCTCATTATTTTTAGTGGGCAAAACTTGCATATTAGCTATATCATAAAATTCTGGGCTATATTGTTCTTGTAGGGATGAATATATTAACAATTCCGGCGAGAACTCTTTTTTTATTCCTGTTGCGCGAGGTGTTTTTATTACGCCATTGTTAAATAAATAATTATAGTGATAATATTGCTCTGTATGCATGAGCTTACGTGATATTGGGATGGTTCTTTCTTTTAGTGTTTTTGAAATTTCCTTGGTGTAAAGATTATAGATAAACTTATGGTGCTCTATTTGCTTTTCTTTGGGGATTAAATTAATTATTATGTTTTTTATGTAGTCTTTTACGCAATAAGAGTCATTAGCATAGGCAATAAGTTTAGTTGACTTTAGATAATCAAGCTGATCTTGAAGGTTGGTTATGGTAAATATATTTTTAATTGAATGGGTTTTAAGTGGATGTCTGATTAGCGTTAGGACGTGCAGTACGTTTTTTTGACTATCTGATAAAGAATTATAAAAATCCTTTATAATAAAATCATCAAAAGCGTCTTCTTGCATAAAGTAATTTTTAGCCAGGTCAAACGGCTCAATCTTCATTAAATTTAGTGCATTAACAAACCATAATAAAGTTTCTGGGTAGCCGTGTGTGATTTCGTAAATTTTTGGGAGCAGATGGTCGGGAATGTCTTTTGATATTTGCTTTAAAAAATTTATAGACTGCTCTTTATCGAGTCCACTTAGCTTTATATCATTAATAAACTCGTTTCTTATACCAATATTAGAAATGGGTATATGCTGACCTGCAATTAGCAGTTTGAGGTCAGGCACTGATGCTAGGTACCTTAAAAATACTAATATGTCTTCTTTAATTTCTGTATTATCTTTTATTAGGCGATCAAAATCATCTATCGTTACTAACAAAGGTCTCTTTAAGGTCTTTAAATAACTGAAAAGCTTTTCATCTATGCTGTTGTTTATATTATTTATGTCAGTACGTTTAGTTTCTTTTATTTCAAGCTTTTTATTAAAAAAATTATAAAAAGATAAAATTATATCATCAAGGTTAGTAATTGCCGAGCAGGTATAATAAAAATGCAAAACCTGGTTATCTACAAACTTATTAACTGCTCTTATCAAGGTTGTTTTGCCAACACCCTGCAAGCCCCTGACAAATATTAGTTTTTCTTTGCCGGAGTTAAGAGTTTCCAATATATCAAGGATAATGTCTTTTCTGTCTGACAAAGTGTAGAGCATGTCTGTGCTGGCTTTGTTAAAGCGCGCGAGTTTACAAAGTTGCTTAAACTCTTTATTGTCATACTCTTGGTATGAATTTATTTTTGCTAATATGTTTTTGTTAACAAAAGTATTTTTCGACATGATGCCTATAATAATATATTTTATAATTGCATTTATATAGTATATAATACTTTTTAAAAAGATAAAAGGGGTGAGCCTATCTTAAAAAAAATAGTTGCAAAGTGGATTCGATATTGATAAGATATATGAGTAATTATGCTATGAATTTATAGCTAAGTTGGGGAGTAAATATTATGTTATTGGATAATCAAGTATCTTTTGAACATTTAATCAGTACATTTGCAACATCAGGAATGATTGGTTTGGGTAAAATACCTAACCCTGCCACAAACGAAATTGAAAAAAATCTGGATCAAGCAAAGTTTTCTATTGACACATTAGTGCTACTAGAAGAAAAAACTAAGGGAAACCTTACTGATGATGAAGAAAGATTTTTGAAAAATACCATAGGTACATTGCAAATGAACTATGTTCAAGAGTCTCAATAAATTTTTATCTGTTGAATTAGAGCGAATAGTTACAACCACGCAAACGCAAGGCCAAAAGTGAACTATATTTAACTTGATAAACATTTATTTTTAAATTATATTATATTTGCAGATAAAAATCGGGACGTAGCGCAGCTTGGTAGCGCACTACCTTGGGGTGGTAGGGGTCGCAGGTTCAAATCCTGTCGTTCCGATTTTTTCTATTATAAAAAAAGAGGTATAAGAAAATGAATGTAATAAAAGTTAAAAGAGTAGGGCTTAAGCCAGTGTCTGAAGAGTTTAAAAGAGAAGGGCAAGACTGTGAAAAAATATACCCTAATGGTATTCATATTCTAAAACAATCCCCTATAAAAAGAGCTTATCCTGAGGAAGCTCTAAATCTTAAAACTGAGGGCGGTCTTACTGCTAAACTTGAAGTAAGAAAAATGACAGAAGATTTTATGAAATTTAAAAAGGGTAAAGTATTTCTAAGCTTATTATTTCCGATCTCTCATAATGAAAGTGAAAAAGTACTTAACATAGGAATGTTTGAAGAGGGTGAAAAAGGCTTTAAAAACTTTGCATTTAATCTTTTTGAACAAGCAAAAAAATTTCAAAATCCTACTATTGATCAAATCGAAAGCTTAGGCAAAAAACTATTTGCGGAAATAAAAAAAGCGAAATAAAATACTAAACAATTTATTCCATTAGTCTTAACAAAGACTCAAAATATTCTTACTACTAAATTAATTTTAAATAACAAAAGAGAGATTAGAAACATATCTAATAATCTCTCTTTTTAAAGCTTATTACAATCTTAAGAAATTAGATAAGAAATATAAAAATATTTGATATAACTATTTTTTAAATTTAATGTTGGTGATTAAATGGTCATTATATAAGTTTATTTAAATGTAGAGTGTGATTATGAGTGGAATAACCTTAGTAAAAGTAGGAAAAAATAGTTATATCAACCCCCAACATATAGTGAAAGTATCATCTTACAAAGATGCGTTTGATAAAACTGCACAAACCCGAATCCTCACTACTGACGGTTTCTCTACGCTTGTCCGAAAGCCTTTAGAATCAATTGTTAAAAAACTAATTGGCGAGAAAGAGGAAGCCTCGAAAGCAGGTGACTTTACTATCAAGGCAGGAAAAAAAGAAGGCTCTGTTCTGGATTTGACGGCTTAACCACAGAAAAAAATCATGTACTCGGAGATTTAGGGTATTTTGAGCATGAAGATTGCCAAGGTTCAATAAAGAAATTGATAAAAAAACAGGCTACACTACTATTAGAAACAAATAAAGCTTTTTGGCGTGGGGCGATATTAAGCTAATTTTTCCTTCAGGTATTCTATCAGCTCCTTATCTAGCGTTTCAAGGTGAAAATTTAGCCATTCTTCTAAAGTTTTTGCTATAAGAATTAAGTAAAATAGAGAAAATCATTTTTATTAAGTATCAATTGACAACAAATATATCTTTGTATTATTCTGGAATATAATAAATAGCAAGGGGGGATAAGTTAATGTTAAAAACTGGTTTTACTGAGGTTAAAGCGCAAAATAAACTAAGTTGGAGACCTATCTTTACAAAGCACGGCAAAGATAACGGCAACTTATCCTTTAAAAACGTTGATTTAAACCAAAATAAAGCAAGTAAGTCCACAAAATTAGATTATAAAGCATAAATAAAACAGAAAAAATTTAATACCCATACTACAAGGGTGAGAGAGTGAGTATTAATCATTTATTTAGCAAGGTTACATATGGTAACTATTACTTGGCAAATAATAAATCAAAAGAAGCAACTGAAGAACCTACAGTTGCTATCTTAAGCAGTTTGAATTTTTGGAAAAGCAAGCAAAGTTCAAGCGACATTGTTGATCTAGGTATAAAAGACTCAAGGGGACTACTCGAGCAAAAAAAACCTGAAAGCGCACTAAAGAAATATCTTTATATTTATAAAAACTATAAAAATTTATTAGAACAAAAGGAAAAAGAAACAAAACTTTTGCAAGTCTTAACGGGTATGGCAGAGTGCTACAAAGATTTGCGACAGTATAATTTGGCATTGCCTTACATTAAAGATGCTAAAGCTATATCAAAAAATCTTGATAATGCACTTAAGCTTGAAACAGAAATAAAAACAGAGTTAATCAAAAATCCACAAGTACGTAAAAACAAAAAAGAAAATATTAAAAAAGAGACTCTAAAAAAAGCGCAAAAATTAGTCGAAGATTATTCCCCCAAATATAAAAGTGCATTAAACGGGATAAATATAATTTATGATAAGCTACGACCCAATAACTATGCTGAATGGCGAGCGCCAGAAAAAACAATTGCTATAAGTGAAAGGTTTGCATTTTCACACCCAACGGTTGTAGCAGCTTACTTAGTTCACGAAACCATACATGCTGGAGATCGAGATAGTGTAGACTCTATTACAGAGGAACAATGCGCATACATAGAGGCAATAAAATTCTGGGAACAGAATAGAGGCTCAAATAACGAGCTTGAATTAGATAGTCATACTGACCTATACAACAACAGCCCAGAAGACTTTAAGGAAAAAATAGAAAACTCTTATAACGAGACTTTATCACTAGGAAAATATTCCCCGGGACATGTTGAAAGAAAGTGGCGACATAATTGGAAGGCAATAACATATCAAGTTAAAGATCCTAACGAATACTGTGGACACAGAATTGAACTTTGCAATAGATTCAAGCAAATTCCATCCAACAAACAAAGAAATTTTTCCGCATCAGAGCCAACAAATTCTAAATTTAAAACTCTTGCATAGCAAAAATTTAGGATTATCTTTTCCCAAAATGGCAAAGGCTATATATGCAGCTTATATCAACAGATTGAAAGAGCCTGCTGAAGGAAGAAGGATAAAAAATTGACCTTATAAGATTATGCTTTAGATTGAAGCTTAATTCTATATCAAAATTATAAAAAGCCTGACTTTAAATTCAAGAAAAGTCAGGCTTTTAAATTTTATTATTTTAAATTACCTTACGTTCGTAAGCTCTTTTTCTTTTTGTTTTTCTTCTTCAATCATTGCATCTTGTAATTTGTCTTTGAAGACCTTTGCTCTCATTGCGTTCGCCTCACCAGACTTGACAATTCTGATCATATAACTGTCTAGATCTCTCTTGATCTCAGGTGCCATTAAGTAAAGCCCAATCATATTTGGTATAGCCATTGAGAAAAATAATGCGTCAGAAAAATCAACTACACTAGATAGGCTCATACAGGACCCTAGGATTATGAAAGTACAAAACATAATTTGATATACGGTTTCTGTAAATTTGTTTTCTCCAAATACGTATGTAAATGCTTTTTGTCCGTAGTATAGCCAAGTAATAGTAGTAGAAAGAGCAAATAATATAACAGCAATTCCTAATACAAAAGGGAACCAAGGCAATACACTTGCAAATGCAGCAGAAGTCAACTCAACACCGCCTATTTGACCATTAGTCTGGTAAGTACCTGTAATAATAATAATTAATGCTGTCATTGTACAAATTAGTACACTTGCAATGAATGGTTCTAAAAGAGCTACAAAACCTTCGGATACGGGTTCATCAGTTTTAACCGTAGAGTGAACAATCGGCGCAGAGCCTACACCCGCCTCACTTGAGAATGCGGAACGTTTGAAACCTATAATAATTGCTCCTATGACCCCACCTTTTACAGCCTGAGGAGCGAAAGCAGATTTGATAATTAGTAACAAAGTTGCAGGTATTTGTGTAAAATTTAATAAAAGAATGGCCACACCAGCTAAAAGATAAACTCCACACATAACAGGCACAACTTTTTCGGTTACTTTTGCAACGTATTTGATGCCACCACCAATCAGTATTAGTAAAACTGCTGATAACACAGCACCAAAGATCCAGCCATTGTTATAAAATATACTGCTTTCTCCACCGGTTAAGTAAACAAGCTGGCTAGTAGCTTGATTAACCTGAAACATATTACCACCGCCAAAGCTTGAAAGTGCGCAGACAATAGCAAAAAAGAATGCTAAAAATGTACCAAACTTTGCTTTGCCCTGCTTTGCCAAGCCTTGCTTTAGATAGTACATTGGTCCACCCGAAATAGAACCATCTTCATTTATTTTTCTATATTTAACACCCAGTGTGCATTCTGCAAATTTAGAGCTCATACCTAACAGTCCGCCGACTATCATCCATAAGGTTGCACCTGGACCACCTATTGATATTGCTATAGCAACACCTGCTATACTACCAAGTCCTACTGTTCCAGATACGGCTGTAGCTAATGCCTGAAAGTGTGAAACCTCTCCGCTTGAGCTGTTATCGCTATATTTACCCATTACCAAATCAATGGCATGTTTAAAGCCTCTAATATTTATAAACTTTAAAAATACTGTAAAAAATAATGCTCCTGACATTAACCAAACAATGATAAGTGGTAGTTTGGCTCCATTAACATCCCATGAATAAAAAATTATGCTAGCCAACTTGTTTGAATAAGGGCTAACATATTGATTTACTGTGCTATCTATTGCATTCAACGGTATATTAAATAATACCAGTACGCCAAAGCACACCGCAAATATCGTTATTACTGTTAAAATAGCTCTTATCATAAATTCTTCCCTATCTAACCTACACTTTAGTAGACAAAACTTCCTAAGTATTCCACTCTTTCCTAAATTTTATTGGGCATTATATTTGCTTAAGCTTGATATAAGATATTACATTTAAAGATTTGCCCTTAAATTTTGCCTAACTACTCTTGTTATCTATAGCTCATGGTATAAAAGACAACAAGCTTTAATTTACCATAAACATTGATGTATTTTTGTAAACATTTGAATTATTATCTAAAATTATTAAAACAAGTAGAAATTTAAAATTGCTACACAAAAAAGGAGTACTTTTCAGTACTACCTTTTTTAATATTTTTAATTTTATATTTTTTCTTGTAAAAATTAAGACACAGGCTCTAAATCATCTAACCAATAAGCATTGTCATCTCTTTTATATACAAATACTTTTCCAATTAAATCTGTATTTTGTGCTCTGTGGTACTTAAGATATATGTGTTTTTCATCTATGCCGATTATTTCAATTTTTCCGCTTGAATGTGACATTACATATTTAGCTCTTATTGCTGTACCTGAAGCGTATTTTTTTGACTCTTCAAACATGAAGTAAGCCCTTGTCATTGACACTGCATATGGTTTATTTCCTGCTGTTGGCCTACATTGGAAGAGGTAATACGGTGCACATCCACTAAAGGCTAACTTGTTGTACAAATCAGCCAAAATGTTGGGATCATCGTTAACACCTTTTAATATCGGACATTGATTACATAAGGTTACGCCTGCATCATTTAATGCTTGAATTGCATCTATTGCTTGAGGAGTAAGCTCATTTGGATGATCAAAGTGGGTCATTATGTATATTCTTGTTTCCGGGGCGCTATATTTTCTTAACATTCTAAGAAGCGCACCGTCTTCGGTTATGCGCATTGGGTTGAAAGATGGCATTTTTGAGCCAATTCTGATAATTTTTACATGTTCTATTGCATGCAATTCTTTAATTATGTATTCTAAATGTTCTGTTGATAATAATAATGGATCACCACCTGTTAGTAAAACATTTGTTATTTCAGGGTGACTTTTAATGTATTCTATACCTTGTGTGGTATCCACAGCCACTTCTGCATTATCTTCCATAAAGAGACGTTTTCTAAAACAATATCTACAAAAACCACCGCATGTTTCATTGCAAAGCAATAGTGCTGTATGCTTATACTTGTGCTGTACACCAGGAGCAACTGTTATTGCTTTTTCATTGCAGGCGTCCAGTTTTCCATTATCGTCTAATTCTGCTGCATCAGGGATAATGATTCTTCTGATTGGATCATTTTCATTCTTCCAATCAATTAAGCTTAGATAATAGTCATTTGCCCTAAAAGAATATTTATCACAAACACTTTCCAGCGCTTGTAGTTCTTTTGCGGTCAAACCAGCGACTTTGTCAATGCCATTTACATATTTTACTGCATTTTTTTTACTCTCGATTTTAGCCATTCCGCCCTAACTCGCTTTTCATAATATTAAACATGTCTATTAAACGTACTGTATATATTACAATAAAGATTAATCAATTGCAAACCCTACTAGTATTTTAACATTTTTTTAAAAAATTTTAAAAAAAGAGTAAATTAAAATTTTGCGCAAGCTTTACTAAAAATAAGTACACCCTAAAAATCATACATTTGGTTTAGCATGGTGTTTGTGCTAATCTGAAAGGGAATCGAAGAAGGGAAGGGAAAAAGTGGCAGATCCTGTTGTAGATCATATAGTAAGCAGCTTATGGAGTTGGGTAACCTCTAGCAAAGGAAATGATATTGTAAAAGATACAACAAGAATAGCAAACGTAAAATATGATTGTTACATCGACAGTTCAATGAGAGAACCACTTTCTTTCAGTGCATTTGAACTTTCCGGCAAGGGTGACCTTATAATTAATGATGTTAGTAAAATTGTAGATAGTCAAGCGGCTTTTTTTATCTTTGTTAATACAAAATCAGGTTGGATAATTGCAGTAAAAAACACTCTTGAAAACCAAAAAAAGTTAATAAAGGGAGAGCCTGTACAAAATTTAAAAGTAAGGATCGTATCATAATCATGATTGCAGAAAAGACTTTAATTTCAAATTTAAGAAATATTGCGATAATCGCACACGTAGACCACGGCAAAACAACACTAGTAGATAGCTTATTAAAGCAAAGCGGCGTATTTAGAGAAAATCAACAGGTTCAAGAAAGAGTATTGGACTCTAATGATCTTGAAAGAGAAAGAGGCATTACAATTCTTTCTAAAAATATCTCTATACAATACGGTGATTATAACATTAACGTAGTTGATACCCCAGGTCACGCTGACTTTGGTGGTGAAGTTGAAAGGGTATTAGGCATGGTAGATGGTGCATTGCTTGTTGTTGATGCAGCAGAAGGACCAATGCCTCAGACTAGATTTGTGCTTTCTAAGGCACTACAACTAGGTATTAAAATAATTGTAGTTATTAATAAAATTGATAGGCAAGGGGCTGATCCACACAAAGCTTTAGACAAAGTTTTTGATTTATTCTTAGAATTAACTGATAATGAAGAATTAATTGATTTCCCTGTAGTATATGCAAGTGGTGTAGCAGGTTTAGCCAAGTATGAAATGGACGATGAGGCTGAAAACATGAAGCCTATATTTGATTCCATTATTAACAACATCTCACCGCCTAAAGGTTCACAGGATGAAGTTTTACAGTTCCACGTAACTACACTTGATTATAATGATTATATTGGAAGAATTGCTATTGGTCGTATTCATAATGGTAAAATAAAACACAACCAAATGGTGAGCTTAGTAAACCGAGACGGTTCTATCCAGAATGGTAAAGTAGTAAAGCTGCTCGGCTTTAAGGGTCTTGGTAGAGTCGATATAGACGAAGCATCCGCTGGAGATATTGTAGGAATAGCAGGTTTTTCTGATATACAAATCGGCGAAACCGTTACAAGTATAGAAACACCTAAACCACTACCTTTGATTGACATTGATGAACCAACATTAAAAATGAATTTTTCAATTAATGACAGTCCATTTGCAGGCCAAGAAGGTAAATTTGTTACATCAAGACAAGTTAAAAAAAGACTTTATCAAGAATTAGAGAAAAACGTAAGCCTTAGAGTAGAAGAAACTGATAGTACTGATACTTTTAGAGTTAGTGGCCGTGGTGAATTACACTTAAGCATTTTAATAGAAACTATGCGTCGTGAGGGGTATGAGTTTCAGGTAAGTAAGCCCGAAGTTATTCTAAAGGAAGTTGATGGACAAACTGTTGAACCTTATGAGCAACTTATGATTGACGTACCTGATGAATATAACGGTAGTTGCATTGAGCGTCTTGCCCAACGAAAGGCAGAAATGACCGATATGAATTCTAACGGAATTAGAAGTACTATAACTTTTGAAGTACCGGCAAGAGGCTTAATAGGTTTTAGAAGTGAATTTATCCGTATAACCAAGGGTGAAGGCATAATGTGCTATTCATTTAAAGAGTATAAACCTTATATTGGCGAAATTGAAACACATAAAGCCGGTTCACTCATTGCACACGAAGATGGTGAAGTTATTTCATACGCTTTACAACAGCTTGAAGACAGAGGTGTATTCTTTGTTAAACCTAAAACTAAAGTTTATAGAGGAATGATTGTTGGTGAGAACAACAGGCCTCAAGATTTGGTTGTTAATGTTTGCAAATCTAAAAAACTTACAAACGTTCGTAGTTCAACTGCTGACGTTATGGTTACAATTTCTACGCCGAGAGAAATGGGGCTGGAAGATTGTCTAGAGTATATTAAAGAGGATGAGCTTGTTGAAATAACCCCTCAGAATGTACGAATGAGAAAATGCAATTTATCTAAAATTAAATAATAATAGTAATTTTTAAAATTCAAAATATAAAAAATAGGGTAGACACTTCTTTGTATCTACCCTATTTTTAGCTTACATAACAATGGCGTTCTTTTGGCGTTTGGATGGCCTTAAGAAAACATCAAAATCGTTTGACTCAAAGTCTTTTCTACATGCAATTGTTTCTGCATATATATCAGGATTTTTGGTACTAGCTTCTATTGTTTCTAAATTTTCTAGTATTATTTTATCAATACGCTTTAGATTATTATCAACATTTAAACACAAATAGCCCCTGTTTTTAGCTATATTGGTCAGAGCTTTTATAGCGGCTATTTGCACAAGAGGATCATTATACCTAATAATAGCATTTAAGACCTTATAAACATCTTGGAGAAGCCTTTCATTTTCAGTAACGTCTCCTAGCTTACCTAGTACCTCTACCGAAGCTATTTTTACACCTGAATAATTATCGTTAACGCCTATATCAGGACGATTTAATTGATAAAAAATATCTCTTCGTAATTCATTGTCATAAGTACTGCTTGCTATCTTACCAAGTGCTTCTACTGAAGTTTTTTTCATCTCAAAGCTACCACTAGAGTTAATACCTTGGCCAGGAACTGTTAATCCGGCGGCTATATTCCTTTGTAAGTCTTCATCATAAGTTTTAATACATATCGAACCAAGTGCTCTAGCCGAAGTAATTCTTGCCTCATAGCTGTTTCTATCATAAATACCTTGATCAGGAGTAGTTAAATAAGTTACTATACCCTTTTGTAATTGTTGATCCTTAGTAACTTCAGCTATTTTACCAAGTACACCTATTAATATTTTTTTTGTTTTCGAATCAAGATTCTCTTGAGAGACTTTGGTTACAATTATAGAGGAAACATTACCTTGCAGTTGTTTATCAGAAGATTTAACTGCAATTTGCTCTAGTGCCTTTGCTAGACTTTCCTTTACACTTTTATCCTCGTCATTGATGCCTTTTAAAAGATCTACAATTTTATGAGCACAGTGAGGATGAGCTGCTCCAATATTAGCAAGCGCCTCTACTGATGAAGCTTTCATGATAGAGTTATGACCTTGAATCCCTTGGTTAGGAGCTGTTAACAACTGAAAAATAGTCTCTTGCAAATCATGATCTTTGGTGTTTGCTGCAATTTCTCCCATGGCAATAACAGCAGTTTTTTTTGCAAAACAAAATATGTCACTAAGATCTTGATATAGGCTGGTAAAAGTCCCTACAATGTTTTTTTGAAGATCATTTGTCGCAACATCTGCAAGTGCAATACTCATCAATGCTTTTACTGAACTTTCTTTTACCACTCGATCTCTATCATGAATGCCTTGGTTTATAAGCGATAAATGAGTTACAATCTCATTTTGCAGTTTTTGATTCTTAGTACTTGCCGCTATATAGCCAAGTGCTTCTACAGAGCTCTTTCTCACATCTGGTATACTATCATTGATGCCTCTAGCTAGCGCAATAAGTTTTTTTTCAATATCATTTTTCAAGGTAAGACTATAAGTAGTCGATCCAATAGTACCAAGCCCTTGCGCGACCGCCATTCTTACACTTGAGTCTTTATCATTAATGCATTTATTCTCGGTATTTAATAATGAATTCACAAGATTAGTCTGCAATCCTTCATTGTCAGTAGAGCTTGCAAGACCAGATAATGCTTCAACAGAAGCTTTTCTTACACTGGCATTTGGATCATTGATACCTTTATTGCTAGCTGTTAACGCTTCTTCAACTTGTTTTTCTAATTCTTGATTGTTAATAGACAGTCCAACCTTTCCAAGCGCTTCCGCTGAACAGGTCCTTATAGCTGACTCATTGTCATTAAGGGATTTATCTACCAAATAATTAACTACTTGACCTGCTTGATTTTCTGCGGCGATAGCCATGCGCTCGAGTGTTTTTAACCCAGCTTCTTTTGCGGTAGTTTGTGCTTCTCGGCTATCTATCTGACTTTTCATTTTTCTTAAAATATCTGCTTGAAAATTTTGACTTTCTTCATCATTAATTATTGACATGGCATTAAATATTTTTTCCAAGTTGGCATTATTAAAATTAAATTCTTTTAGTCTGCTTTTTGCGCCAAAGCTTAGTAGTTTTCTTTTTTTATTTATTGAACCAAGCTCAAAAGTGTCACTCTTCAGCAGTGGTAACTTATTAACTTTAATTATAGTTTTCTTCCCTCTGGTGCTAGCAGGTGAGCATTTTTTTATAATCAATTTATATTTCCTTGAATTTAACAATAAATATTTATCATCTATGTCTTATTTCTCTTCAGATTTTGCCTTTCTATATATAGCTTCTGCAAGCTCCGATGGAAAAGCTGAACTTGCACGATGCCCCAAAAGCTTAGAAATATTTAAAGGGGCATCAAGAGAGTAGTCAGGAACAAACCTATCTTCTTGCCTATCTTTATTTAAGGATCCTTGAGCTACTAGCTCATCTAAACCTCGTCTTACGTCTTCTCTTTCCGCATTACTAAGATCCCTTAAAACACTTGTGTTAACATCAACACCTACTATACGTCTCAATAAATTCATTCCTTTACGAGGTACCCCAAGGATTGGAACTAAGGCAAAGGCCTTTAAACTTTGTAAAAAACCATCTTTTTCTTCCAATTCTTTTCTGCTTACAACTGCTTGTGTATACACACCTCGATTTTGAGTATCTTGCTCTATAGGTGTTAGCTCTTCCATCACCTTTCTAAAAATAGTTTTTCTTCTGCCATTTGAAAGTAATTCATTCGAATTTAAGTATCCTTTTTTTCCTGCTATTTTTCCTAATGATTTCACTGCAGCTCTTTGCACATTTGTATCTGGATTATGAATGCCTTGATTATTTAAAGTTAGAGCATCTACAAACTGCTGTGCTTGGTTATCTGTAGCAATATTTATTTTTCCCAAGGCCTTTGCTGAAGAACTTCTCACATTTGTGCTCGCATGGTGAATACCTTTATTTGGGGCAGTTAAAATATTGAAAATAACATTTTGCAACTGCTGATCAACAGTAGAGTTTCCAATCATGCCTAATGCTTCTGCTGAAGCTGCATTAACTCCTGAGTTAACATCGTTAATACCAATATTGTTAGCATTTAGTATATTATTTACAATATTAGTTTCTAATACCTGGTCTCTTGTTGCAAACCCTATCATTCCAAGAGCTTTTGCTGAATTAGCTCTAACTTCATGGTTTGCATTATCGTTAATACCAAAGTTAGGAGAATTTAAAACGTTTATAATTTGTTCTGCCAAACGGGGATGTGCAACTCCAATTTTGCCTAGGGCAGTTGCTGAATGTTTTCTGGCACCTAGGTTAATATCATTATCTTTAAGACCTTTACCAATAATGTTTAACGTATTAACAATAGAAGTTTGCAATTGTCCATCACTAGATGACACACCTATATTACCCATAGCAGCAGCAGATCCTCTCCTGACAAATGGTGAATTGTCATTAATACCTCTACCATTACCATCTAAAATCATTAGTATATTTCTTTGAACGTCTGAATCAGCAACATTGGATGCAATATCATTAAAAGCCCGTACAGCGGCTAACCTTACAGTGACACTTACATCATCTATGCCAAGCGCAGGTTGATTAGGCTGAGGGCTCAAAGCTGTTAAAATTTGTTGTACCAACGTAGGATTAGCAGCTCCTATTTTGCCCAGTGCAATTGATGACAATTTTCTTACATCTTGATCAGCATCATCAATGCCTTGCCCTTGGATAATTAGAATACTTGCAGCTTGTTGAGACAAATCAGAGTGAGCAGCACCTATTTTGCCCAATGCCTCTGCTGAAGCTTCTCTTATAGGCGCATTAGGAGAATTAATACCTTGAGTGGTCAATAAATTAAAAATTTGTTGGGATTTATCATCATGTGCAGCTCCAATCAAACCTAGTGCATTAATTGAAGATTCTTTTATAGCTAGGCTTATATCATTAAAACCTCGATTTGGCGCAGTTAAAGCTGTATAAACACTGTCTTTTAATTGTTGATTTCTAGTTACTGACCCTATTTCACCTAAGGCTTCTATGGACGCTTGTTTTGCATCAGGATTAATGTTGTTAATACCTTGTGCAATTAAGTGATTATTTGCAATTTCCACCGCTTGATCATCAAAAGCTGAAGCTATTTTCGCCAAGGCCTCAATGCTCGCTTTTTGCACATCAGGGTCATTATCATAAAAGCCTTGATTCGCAGTAGTTAGCTCTCTTGTAACTTGTACTGCTTTATCTTTATCAGAAGCTCCTATACCACCTAGCGCTTTTATAGATGCTTGACTCAACGGTGAATTATTAGAAGGGATATTAGCTATTAGTCTATTTAGAATATCAGCCTTAAGCTCATTACTATCTTGATTAGAAATTTTTGCGGATGCATTGTAAATTTTCTCTAATGGCTCAGGCAATAAATGAAGTTCTCCAATTCTATTAGCGCAAAAGCTTACAGCTTTTCTTTTTCTGTTTAATGGATTAATTTCGCAAGTATCAAATTTAAGTTTTGGTAGCTCTGTTTTGTTAGACTTAGCTGCTAATTTATTATTAATGCTGCGTGGCGATATAGACTTAATTATAATCAATTTAAAAACCTTTCTTATTAAGATATACAACAAATATTAATTAAAGTGATATAAGATTTAAGCTAATATAAAAACAAATAATTATCAATTAAGTTTCGTTATAGTTACTAAAGAAATATTTAATAAAAAAAGAGGTCAAATGAGCTCATAGAAAAACCTGGTAGAGTTTAAGGATAAAATTTTATCCTTTTTGAGTTAGAGTTAGGCCGTAGTTTCCCAAGTTGTTGACAGAAGTTTATTATGTAATCATTAATAGTTTATGAATAAACAGTTGATACGTCAAGTATTTATTCATAAACTATTAATTTAAGCTAATTTTTTATTGAATAATGCATTAAATTTGGGAATGCTCAGTTTGTACAGTTTTAAGCAGCTTTCTACTTGCTTTTCTATTAAAGAGAAAGTGCATGCCATACCATATATAAGAGATTCTGCCGGCTCAATAATATCAGGATCAATACCAAATTGCTTAAATTCTTCCACAGTTCTACTCCTTTCCCTACTTTACAATTTATTTATTTGCTTATTATTCTTTAATTTAGTTTACTATTCAAATATATAAAATTTTTTTGAAATTAAATTTTTTGCATTGTATTCTAGTTATGTGAGAAACAAGAACAAAAGAAAAGGTATATTATGACAGTAACTATTGCAGGTAAAACGTTTAACTCTCGCTTGATGGTTGGAACAGGCAAGTTCTCTGACTATAAAGTGATGAAACAAGCACACGATGCAAGTGGTGCAGAAATTGTAACAGTTGCGATTAGACGAGTGGATATAGGCGCACCGGGGCATGTGGGTTTAATGGATTATATTGATACTGATAAATATTGGATTTTGCCTAATACAGCCGGCTGCCAAACTGTAGAAGAAGCTGTAAGAGTTGCAAGACTCGGAAAAGCTATGGGTATAAATAACTGGGTAAAACTTGAAGTTATACCTGATCCAAAATATTTATTGCCAGATCCTATTGCTACATTAGAAGCTGCAAAGCAACTTATAGAAGAAGATTTTGTAGTTTTACCATATATAAACGCTGACCCGTTGTTAGCTAAAAGACTTGAAGAAATAGGTTGTGCTACAGTAATGCCTTTGGCTTCACCTATTGGAACAGGCCAAGGTGTAAAAACACTCGAAAACATTAAAATTATTATTGAGCAAGCTAAAGTGCCTGTTGTTGTAGATGCTGGTCTCGGAGTACCATCAGAAGCTGCACAGGTTATGGAAGTGGGTGCTGATTGTGTATTAGTAAATACTGCAATTGCACAAGCAGAAGACCCTGCTAAAATGGCTGAAGCATTCAAATTGGGTGTACATGCCGGCAGAACAGCATACGAAGCTGGCAGAATTCCAGTTAAACCCTTTGCTAGTGCATCTTCGCCTACAACCGGACTAGTAGGCAAAAATTAAAATAAATTTTAGTTTAACTAAGACTTTTAACAAAAACTGCTCTGTGATGGGCAGTTTTTTTGCTCTAAAAGTAAATTTCTATTAAATAATACACTGCCGTGTTGTTTACTTGTTATAATAAAATTGAAATATTAGTAAAGTGTAAAAGAATCACAGATTTGGATTAACTCTAAAATACTATAAAGAGCAACCTAAATTTTATAAAATATAATTGATAAGGAGCGTAAGCAAGAGTGGAGCATATGGGTATATCGGAAATAATTAATTTTATCCAAACTTATAAGATTATTGGTCTGACTTTAGATAAGGTTTTGCTGTTTTTTACCTTTATAATTATAACGCTTATTACCAGCAGAATTTTAACGCTTGTGGTTATTAACTTTATAAAAAAACAAGCATCTAAGACATCTACACAATACGATGATCACGTGATAAATATAATGGAAAAGCCTATTGTATTGCTGGTGTATGTTGTTGGGTTTTATTGTGCACTTTTTTCCTTGGGGCCAACTAATGGTGTACTACCGCTAAAGTCAATATTAACAGGGGCAGCAGAAACTTTTGTTGCTATGATCGTAACCTGGCTATGTTTTGACTTAATAGAAATATTAGATAAATTTTTAGTTGGTAAGTTTAAAGAGCAAGAAAAAGCAGATGCAGCTATAATTCATTTTTTTCCACTATTTAAAAGGTCACTAAAGATAGGTGTTGCTCTTATTGCACTAATCATCATTATACAAAACAGAGGTTATTCTGTATCGTCTTTACTTACAGGTTTTGGAATAACAGGTTTAGCAGTTGGTTTTGCCGCAAAGGAGTCGATTGCCAGTATATTTGGTTCTTTTTCTGTTATTGTCGATAAGGCTTATAAAGTTGGAGATTGGATTGTTGTTGATAAAACTGTTGCAGGTTCTGATGTTGAAGGCATTGTTGAAGATATTACTTTGCGCTCAACTAAAATAAGGGCATTTGATGATACTCTAATAATTGTTCCAAATAACCAGGCTGCAAATAGTACAATTAAAAACATATCTCGCCACAGAAAACGTCGTATTTCTGAGTATATAGATATAACTTATGATACGCCACCGGAAAAAATTCAGATGGCTGTTGATATTTGTAGACGAGTAGTGGAAGAGCACCCTGGAATGTTGGACTATAAACAAATACATCTTAATCAGATGGATTCTCATTCTCTTAGGATATTTCTTTATGTATTCACCAAAACAACTGATTGGGGCGAGTATTTAAAGATAAGACACGAATTATTTTTAAAGATAATAAGCGAATTTAATGCACAGGGCATAGAATTTGCGTTCCCTACTCAAACTTTATACTTGAACAGAGACTCTGGTATTGACGTGAATATGGTCAGTACAAGAGACTTTAACTAGTAACCAATATAAAAAGGAAAAGCAACCCTAAAGCTAGGGGGTTGCTTTAATGTGTACTCAGATCAAATGTTTCAAAACAGCTTTCTTATCAGAACTAAAAGAGATAGGCAGAAGGATTTCAACTTTTCATAGAGCAATTTCAACAAAGCTTTGAATGATAACAATTTTTGACCTTGCTGTATATCTACTTTTTCAGTAAAATAATCAACTTCGTTTTCTGAATTTTTTACCTTTTTGTAAGTAGGAGTATTGTCTCCATCTTGATTAGATGAATTAGCGCTTGCAGCCGGATTTATTAAATTTTGATTAAACCTATTGGGTGGCTGTATATACATGGCTGTCACCTCGTACTGGCGTTATGTTAACCCTAATAAAGTTTTTTTACCGATAATTCGTAATATTAGATAATCAAAAATAGGACTGTAAGGTAATTTATTATCTGGAGTATTGTTACTTTCCAGACAATTTTACTATACCCGTAGTATAACATATTGTATTTCCTTTTTAAATATAAACAATTAAAAATATTACGAAAAATTAATATAATTTGTTATAATTTTTTTTGTAGCCAAACTTATATTGATAATTATCATTATATTTCATTGCATTTTGATGAGTTCTAAAGTAATTTATCCTGCTAAGATAAAATGGCAATTTTTTTAAATAATCTAAAGGTTCTACAGGCGATCCATTATATATAACCTCAAAATGCAAATGAGGGCCTGTTGACCTACCAGTTGAGCCAACTTTTGCAATAATATCACCACGTTTTACATATTGTCCATGCTTTACTAAGTTTTTGGAATTATGGCAATATTTAGTTTTTAAACTTGGTAAATTATAGTAATCAGGATAAGCATGCCTTATTATTACCATATTCCCACAATTACGGTCTTTTTTACTTGTTAAAACATAGCCGTCTTGCAGCGCATATATAGGTGTACCATGCGCTGCAGCTATATCAATACCGGCATGAAATTTATACTTTTTGAGTACAGGGTGCTGCCTATATCCATATAAAGATGAAATTTTTCCTAATACGGGACCTTGAAAGTATTGAGTTTGAGCAAAACATATAGTATGATTAACTAATATTATAAGTATTACTAAATATAAGAGAACATTTTTATTCATTGCAATCTCTACTTTATTATTACATTTTATTTTAACTAAGTTTTCATCCACTTTATAATTTATATCGTGTATTTTTTAATTTAATTTAATATTTTAGGTTATTATTATAAAGAGCGAGATCGAATGTTGGAAAAGAAAAAAAATATGAAAAATATACCTAATCTGTTTGGAATTATACTTGCCGGCGGTAGCGGTGGTAGGTTATGGCCATTAAGCAGGGAAATGTACCCTAAGCAATTATTAAGATTCACCAATGAAAACACCTTATTCCAAGCTGCATATTTAAGATTAAACGAGCTGGTAGAGTCCAAAAATATTTTTACAGTGACAAACTTAAAGCATTTTTCTGATATAGAAATACAACTTAAAGAGCTTAATGCGTCTGTTGACAATGCTATTATTGAGCCTATTGATAAAAATACAGCGCCGGCAATTATATTATCGGTCTTTTATATCTTAAAAAAAGCGTGCAAGGACAACGATGACCCACTGTTTTTAATAGCACCTTCTGACCATGTTATTCAGGACAACAAAATTTTTACAGAACTGTTAGAACAAGGCACTAAGCTTGCAGAAGAAGGCTATATTACTACATTTGGAATAAAGCCTGACAAGCCGGATACAGGATATGGATATATTGATGCAAGAAGAGATAAGACTTTATCTAATATAATTAGCACCGCTCGCAGGGTTCATTTATTTAAAGAAAAGCCTGACATAGAAACAGCTGAAGAATATTGCAGAAAAGGTAGTTTTTATTGGAATAGTGGCATTACAATATTCAAGTCATCTGTATTTATTAAAGAAGTTAAACAACATGCACCGGAAATATTAAATATTATACAAAACTCAATATTTACAGATATTGTGCCTGCTGTCATGTTTAATGACTATGTTAAAATGCCTGATATCTCGGCGGATTATGCAATTCTGGAAAAATCTAAAAAACTAGCTTTACTTCCAATGGAATGTGGCTGGAATGACATGGGTTCATGGCAAGCTATTTATGATTCTGGCAACAAATCTGACAGCAATAATTTTATAACAGGTAATGTTATAGACTTTGACAGCAGAAACTCTTTAATACTAAGCAATTCAAAACTTGTATCAACTATAGGATTAAAAGATACAATCATTGTCGAGACAGAAGATGCTATATTAGCGTGCGATAAAAACAGAACTCAAGATGTAGCTAAAATATTTGATATACTTAAACAAAATAACGATCTTGCCTGCAAAGCACATAGCACAACGTATAAAGTTTGGGGTTATTCAAAAATACTGCAAAGGGAAGATGATGTACTTGTCAAGACATTGTATATAAACCCAAAGTCAAAATTCAGTCAACATTTGCATAATCACAGAAGTGAGCACTGGGTTGTTCTTTCCGGCAAAGCTAAGGTTATAAAAGAAGATCAGGAATTTATCCTTAACACGGGTGATAGTATTGATATTCCCAGCAATACCAAACATTCATTAGAAAATGCTGAAGATACTATTTTAAAAATAATAGAAGTTCAAAACGGCAGCGTTCTAGAAGAAGGTGATATTATTAGGTTTGACGAAAGTTGCCAATACATCTGACCATTGTCACCTCTTATACTATAAGTAGATTGTTTAGCGTTTTTCAATCGAATGCTTGCTAGTGATTGATTTACTTGATAATTGTTGCAACCGGCTTTAATTTATCAGAAATAACAATATTCAAATCTTTAGCCCTTTGTGCATTCACATACATTTTTCGCTTTAATGTTGGCCTTGGTTTAATCTTAGCAGGATCAGCACCATTAAGTATCTTTTTGGCAATTCTGGCGGCTTGATAGCCCTGCTCAAAAGGTTCAACTGATACAGAGCCTAATCCTCCGCCATTAGCTACAAATGGCCAAAAACCAATTTCTGGGATTTTAGAATTTGATGTTGTCCATTTCATAGCTATCTTATAAGGCACATGATTACCTTTTCCGTCTTTTAATGTATGATATAAAATCACAAAAAAAGCATCTGCTCCAGACTGATATTTATTAACAACTTCTTTCCAATTTTCAAAAGAATTTGTTGAATATGAGGCGAGTATATTAACTTTTTCTTTTAAAAGATCTTCTTCCAATTGATGACTTATCAACAAGCTAGAAGGAGAGTTGTCGGTTAGTATAACAATATTATGACTATCTTTTTTCAATAAGTTTAAAAAGGCTACACTATCTCTTGCTCTAATTCTCTCTAGAACACCTGTAACATGAGAATTTGGAGCGTTATAACTAGAAGGTTCATTATTGACCCCAGTAAAAACATATTTTATATTGGACTTTGGATCATACTTAGCAGCAATGTGGCTTGTTGCGTTATCATCTGAAGTAATAACTATATCAGGCTTCCACTCTTTAATTATTCTTTTTGCTTTCTTCGCAGCAGCCTCAATATCTTCACTAGAGCTTTTCCTCTTAGTATCCATATAAAAAACTTTATACTCATGTGGCGTATTTTTTAAACCAGTTTGAATTCCTTGATTTATATGATTTGTCCAACTAAATTCTTGATGATATGACGCTATATGCAAAATTTTTGGTGCATTTGCAACCGAAATAGGAGTTTTAAAAAAGATATTAAACAAGAAAAGTAATAAAACTAGCGCTATTAACTTTTTAATTATGCTCATATGCGCAGCCTCTTTTAAAACTAGTTGCCTTGCTAAACCCATAAAAGATCATTAAATTAATAAAACAATTTTATCTTTATTTATACAAATTTGTCAATCTTCTAATTGTGTATATACAACTTATTTACAACTATAGTTTGAGTGTGAAATAAATGCTTATTATTTTTCTACAAGGCACCAGCGATCTAATAAGTTATCAGGTATCGGACCTTTTTTACATCTGTAACTTGTCCTCTTATCAGATTTATCAAGTCCTCAGAGTCACTTTTTCCACAGAAGCTCACGTACCTTAAAACATATCTAATATAATTTTTTGTAAATTTATCTTAATATAAGAAAAATTTTATTCAATTATTATAAGCTATTTTCCTTAATAAATTTAGGAAGTAATTATTAAGTCAATAAGCTTAAATATATTACGGCTAGAACCTAAATATCTGGGGACTAAACAGGAAGTGGAAATTAAGAGCAAAAATATAATAAATAATACTGCATTCAAGGCTAATACAACGCAGCCTCAACAATTGATTGTAGCTGATTCTAACGCACAGGCTAATACTAGAAAAATCAATGACATAAGTACTCAAAGGTTAAACTCAGCATTGCAGGCTCAAACATTGCCTAAATTAGGATATAAAAAAATAGCAGAGTTTAAGCCGCCTTATTATGATAAAGCACAAATGTACAAGCTTGATAACGGTCAAAAAGTAATAATATTAAAAGCTCCATTGCCTTTTGAAGTTAAAACATTTGTAAAAGCCGGATCTTTTAACGAAAATGATGCCTTTAGAAAAGATAAAAATGGCAATCCTTTAAGTAATAGAGGCATAAGCCATTTTATTGAACACAACCTTTTTAACGGGTCAAGCCGGCTAGAGTCCGATGAATTAGTTAAAAAAATAAATAAAATGGGCGGCAAGTATAATGCCAGCACAGGAACTTATCAAACAGACTATTATATTATTTCGCCAATACAAAAGCAGGAATATATAGACAATGCATTGCAAATGCATGCTAATATGCTACATTTTCCTAAATTTAGTCAAAAAGCACTAGATAAAGAAAAAGGCATTGTTACATCAGAAATACACATGTATGAGGATAGCCCTTATGACAAGTCTTATAATACATTATTAAAAAATTTATTTAATATAAAAACGCCTTATCAAGGCTTAGTTGCCGGCGCAGATAAAAATATTAGGAATTTAACCCAACAAGATGTTAGGGATTATTATAATAAATGGTATACTCCTGACAACATGACGACTGTAATTGTTGGTGATGTTGACAGTGAGAAGACTATTCAACAAGTAAGCCGATATATGAACCAAAAGAAATCCCTGCCAACTGACATGGATGACTTTATAAATAAAACACAAAAGCACTATCAGGAATTAAAGCCTATAGATAAAACTGTAAGAAATGACATGGCAGATTCTAATGTTGATTCGGTGATATTAAGTATGGGCTTTAGTGGCCCTAAAAGTAAAAACTATAAAGAAAGCCTTGCAGTATCAGCGCTTTGCTGCGCATTAACAGGCTTTGAAAATGCCAGGTTGAATAAAGCTTTAAAAGAGTTTAATACTGATCCAACAGTAGACAGAAGTGTAATTAGTCCTAAGTTAGATGATCCGCAAGTTATAAGCTTAAGCGTAAACTTTATGCCGGGTGAAGAAGAAAAAGGGTTAAAACAAATATATAAAACGATATTCGATATAGCACAAAAGCCTACCTCCGATAAAGAATTAACTATTGTTAAAAACAAGCTGAAGGATGCACTTAACAAAGTTAGTGAAACATCTGGAGGACTTGTTATCCTTATGGGTGATGCGCTTATGTCTCATGGAGATATTAAAGCCTATACGCAATTACCTAAATTGATTGATGGTTTAACAGCACAAGATATGCAAAAAGCAGCTAAAAAATATTTGGATTTAAATAAAACAGCTATAGTTATGGTTCACCCTGAAGAGAATAACAATACTAATAGTTCTCAAAGCACTAACAGTAGACAAGCAGAAAAAGCGTCAAATGTTAGCTTTACTGGTAGTATCGGCAGCTTAAACTTTGATAATATAAAAGAAAAAGACTTAAAAAATAATTTTCACTTAGTATTAAATAATGATCCCAAGACCATAAGAACAAGCTCTATCATAGAGTTCAAGGCGAATAGCATGCCAAAGACAAAACCGGGCGTTACAGAAATCCTTGGGTTGATGATGACAAAAGACACTAAAATGCATAACGAAGAAAGTATCAATGAAATTATAGATACTAATAACCTAGGAATTATAATTAATACAGGAGGCGATTATATTAGTGTTGAGGCTGACTGCCCTAATGAGAATTTAGGGCTGGCAACTGATATAATGAATGAAATGCTGCTGCAGCCATCATTTAGCGAAACAAGCTTTAAAAAAGCCAAGGAAGAAATAAAGGTAGCGTTAAGCAGCGCAACTAAAGATCCAATAAGTCGTGCTTTTGAAACTTTATATCCTAATGACTATTACGGCTTTAGTGATAGAAAAATCTCAGAGGGCATTGATAATGTAACATTAGATGATGTAAAAAATCTATATAATACAATAATTGATAACTCTCAAGGTAGAGCTGTAATAACTGGCCCTTTAAGCAAAGACCAAGGTCAAATAAATCAAGTAGAAAGTAAGATTGCAGCACAATTGCCTAGCGTAAGCCCATATAAATATGAAAAGAACTACCAAAACACAAAGTTAGATAAGCCCATAGTAATTACTGAAGCTGTGAATAGAAATCAAGCGCACATAATTGAAATGTACAAAATTGATATAGCTGATGATGCTGATTATATTGCCCTAAAGGTTCTCAATGAAATTCTGGGGGGGAATAGCCTATCCAGGTTATTCCAAGACTTGAGAGAAACTCAAAAAATGGCACCATATAGAGTTAGATCAAGCTGCGAATATGATGGCAAAGCCGGCACTGCGCTTATGGAAGTAAAAGTAGATACCAAAAATACTGAAGACGGTAAAATTAAACCTTTGTATGAAAATTTAAAAGGCACTCTAGATGGATTTAAAAAGCATGTTAATGATTTAAAAACAAAACCTGTAACTCAAGAAGAACTTGATGCTGCAAAGCTTAATCTAAAAAGTAATCTAATATTAGGTGCACAGTCATCTATGGGCAAATCTCTATTGGTAAGAGGCGCTCTTAACTCACCTTATGGCGCAACTGAAATTCAAAGGCTTTTAAAATGTATTGACGAGCTTAAGCCGGAAGATCTTCAACGCGCAGCAAAAAAGCATTTTGCAAACCCATCTGTTATATCTGTACTTGCCAGCAAAGACACTATAGACAACTCTAAAACATACCTTGAGAGCTTAGGTGAGTATAAGGCCTACTAAAGAGACAAGTAAAACTGAAGTCAACGTAAACACTATTGGTGATTTTTTGCCTCTTAATGCTACATTTTCTAGTGCACCAACAAAAGAAAACGATAAAATTATGCTGCGAACGCTAAAAGACTATTTGCCTATTGAGTATACAAGAAATAAAAAATAAAACTGTTTTTAACCAATTTAAGTTAAATATTGTTAAATATCTTCTTAAAAAACCTAATTTTAAGCAATAAATCCTATTATTTGTTTTTTTAATATTTGGGGAATAATTCTGGGGGATTGCAAAATTGGGAATGGAAGTAAATGGACCAGGGCCAAATTTTACAAGAAATGCGCAAAATGCTGTAGGTGAAACTCAGCAATATTGGAGTAGATTTACTAATAATGTTGATAGCTTTACCAGTAGTGTTGCAAAAGGACAATCTGCTAATTATAGTATGGCAAATAAAACTTGGCTTGAAAAAGCAATAAATGCACCTGTAATAGGCTTTTCTAAAATTTGGAACGGACTAGTACATGGCGATGGATTTATAAACCCGACAAATGGAAGTAATAACTTTATTGCACGTAGTGGCAGAGGTATAGCTAGAGGCATTAAATCAAGCCTTGAGTATATTGGAGTAACTAGCGCTAACAATATCAATCCAAGATTAGGCAAATTACCATTTGCAGCTGCAGCAATTACATTAGGTGTTGGAATTTTACCGGGCGCATTTAAAACTTTACGCGACTTGTTTAATGGAGATATAAAAGGTGCCGCTGGTGAAGCTGGCAGAACTACGGTTACTGGACTTGGTGCTGCATTAACTGGCGCTGCATTGTATGCAACCGGTGCAGGTGCTATAATTGCTACTGTCGGGACTGTGCTTGGAACCCTAATTGGCAATGGAGTTGGAAAAGCTATATTTCAACGCACAAAGCCAATTGATCCTTCAAGTTATTATAATTTTAATAATGGATATGATATGCCATATATGCCAGTTGATAGCTTTAGTGCAGAGTATGGATTGCCTCCTCTTCCTATGTTTGGCAGACAAGGACCTTCTCCGATTCGTCAGCTTATGATGCAAGAAGAAGCTATTGCTGCAAACCAGCCTTATGGTAACGGAGTAACTGACAAGGGTTATATGAGAGATTTAAATACTTATATAGATGCAATAACTTAAAAATCCTACCGTACTGGATAATGGATGAGATTTGACCACGAGATATAATGGAATGTTCGTTTAAAATTTTCTGGTGGTGAAGACTATGAATAAAGCTGATTATTGCTTTTGCAATTACATTTCCCAGACAGAGACAGAAACAAGGCATGCTATAAACCGAGCTATCAAAGGTTCTATAACAATTGCATTGATTTCAATATTTTTACTATCACTGAGTGTTGCAGTAGAAATATGGCACATAGGTACAAGTTTTCCTGATGTAGGCCTGTTAAATGACTATAAGCAAGATCAAACAACGCTTATATACGATATTAATGATAATTTACTAGCTAACATACACGGAGATGAAGACAGAATAATAGTTGAACTGAAAGACATATCGCCGCACTTGATAAGTGCGGTTATCGCTATTGAAGATATAAGATTTTATAAGCATAACGGCATTGACTTAACTGGGACAATGAGAGCTTTAGTCAATAACTTTACTGGAGAAGAAGACATACAAGGCGGTAGTTCTATAACACAGCAGCTTGTTAAAAATTCTTTTTTAACTCCAGAAAAATCTTTTAAAAGAAAATTTGTAGAAGCAATACTTGCCGCACGAGCTGAATTAAAATACAGCAAAGATGAACTGCTAACAATGTATCTTAATAAGATATATATGGGAAGCATGAGTTATGGTGTTGAAAAAGCTTCTAAAAAATATTTTAAAAAAAGTGCAAAAGATATAAACCTAGCAGAGGCAGCATTTTTAGCAGGATTAATTAAAGCCCCCGAAGGCTATTCTCCATATAAAGACTATAAGTCAACAAAATTTAGACAAAAACTAGTTTTGCAAAGAATGGAAGAAATGGGCTTTATTACTAAAGAAGAAAAAGCCCAAGCTGAAAGCAAGGAATTACTGCTACATCCTAAAAGCTTTAAACTGTCAAAATATCCATATTTTGTGGATTATGTTGTATTTAAACTTAGAGAACGTTATGGAGACGAAGTAGTTAAAAGAGGTGGACTAAAAGTTTTTACTACTATTGATCCAGAAGTACAGGAAATAGCAGAAAAAACAATTGAAAAAGGAGTCGGTGCGCTTCCTCGATATACAAGAGTGAAACAAGGCGCACTTGTATCAATAAATGTTGATAATGGTTATATTCAAGCAATTGTAGGCGGTGTAGACTTTGTTCAAAGTAATTATAACAGGGCGTTTCAATCAAGAAGGGCAGCAGGCTCATCTTTTAAACCTGTTGTTTACCTTACTGGTTTTAGATTAGGAGTGATCACTCCTAACTCAGTTATTTATGATAGCCCGATATCTTATAATACAGGTTGGAATATTTGGCGACCGCATAATTGGGATGGGAAGTACTACGGAAAAATGACAGTCAGAGGCGCTCTAACACAATCTCGAAATACGCCAACAGTTAGAGTTGCTTTAATGGTTGGATATGACGCAATAATACAAACAGCCAGAATGCTTGGGATTAAAAGTCATATAGATAAGAACTATTCAATTGCACTTGGATCGCTTGGGATATCACCATTGGACATGGCAACAGTTTATTCTACATTGGCCAGAGATGGTGTTTATATCGAACCAACTGCAATAAGAAAAATCGAAGACCACGCCGGTAATGTTATAGAAATATTTGAGCCTACACCCCATAAAGTTCTTAATTCAGGCTATGTAAAACAAGTGGTATCTATATTAGTGGATGTTGTAAACAAAGGTACCGGACGACAGGCAAGGCTACCAGGACGACAAGTTGCCGGCAAAACAGGTACTACAGACCAAATCAGAGATGTATGGTTTACTGGCTTTACACCTGATACTGTTACCACCATTTGGATGGGGAATGATGCAAACTTACCTCTTAATGGTGTTTTTAGCTTTAATTGCGCCCAGCTGTGGGGAAAATTTAGCAAAGAATACTATAAAGTTAAAGAAATAGCACCAAGAAATTTTACACCACCTAATTCATTATTTGTAGAAAAGCTTAAAAAACTTGATAAGCTTATTGCAAAAGAAGAAGACAGACTTTTTAAAGGGTTAAAAGTACAAGATGGCATAATGTACAGTGACAGGCCAAAACGAAAACCTGGTAGTGACTTTAAATACAAAAGAAGAAGATATAGAACTGCTCGAAGAATGCCGCAGCAATATAGAACTTATGTTTATAATAATCGTGTGTATTATTATAATAATCAAACAAGACAAACTTATGCGCAAAATACTTATCCAAGCACAAGGGGACATTATTCTCAATCCAGGATGCGACGAGTAGAAGCTGCACGAGCGAGAAAAAGAGCCTATAACAATAGACAAAATAATACTTATCAAAATAGAAGAACTAGAATATATAATAATGGACAAAATAACAGACATTATTACAATCGTTAACACTTAAAACTCTTTATTTTAAATACTTAAGAAAAATTTCCTGCCTTTTTTGCAGTTTAATATTGATTATTCTCTATTTCAGTTATAACCTTTTCTTTATAACTATATTTTAGTTGAAAATTATTGTAATGATTATTTATAATTTTAATTGGTTATACTAAGTTGAAAAAGATTGGAAGATTTTGAATAATATATTGAAAAATAAAAAAAATATAATATTTTTTGCAATTATTGTACCTTTGTTGCTGGCAGTTAACCTGTTTTATTACATTGCATTACCTAAAATAATTAAAATAAACAACTATAAAGCGCAAATAGAAGATTTGTTTTATCAAAAAACAGGCTCTATTTTAACCCTTGGAGAACTAAAGGCAAGCTTTGTTTGGAATTTAAATGCTAAAGTTGACTGTAAAAATTTTAAAATAAATCAAAATAATAAAGATATTATTGTAGGCGATAATTCTTATCTGCAGATAGCTTTAATTCCTTTGCTTTTTAAAGACGTAGAAATTACTAAAATTAAAATAGAGAAATTAAACTTGCTGCTTACCAGAAATAAAGAAGGCAAGTTCAACCTGGAAACTCTCTTTAGCAAAAAGCAAAAAAATAAAAAGTATAAGCTTAAAGCTACTAGTTTGGATGTAATTACACATAATTATCACATAAACTTTAATGATAAATTCCTTGAAGAACCTCAAAACTTTGTTTTTGAAGGTGAAAAATTAAATCTGAACAGATTTAATTATAAAAGACATTTAAATATAGCAACAACAGGAAATGTTGAGTATAACAATCAAAAATCCGATTATGACTTCAACTTTGTCTTAAATTATCAGTTAAACCCAAAAGGATCAAAGGAAAAAGTAAAAATAAAGTATCTTACACTGATTGGTGAGACTTTAAATTTTGAGCCAGGCAAGCTTTTACCTTATATTAATATATGCTTATGCGGTTATATTAAAGACATAAAGGGCATAACTGACTTAAAATTTAATATTGACACCAAAAGACAGAAGAAAATAAAATTATATGGTGTATTATCAAATTTAAAAGTAATTAATAAAAATGACAAAACATTGCTTAGCACAGATGACAATACGCACGTTTTTATAGATTCAAAATATGATGATGTTAATTTATATATCAAAAAGGCGTTTGCGCAGAATGATAAAATTAATGTGCTACTCAGCGGAGATATCCACCAGTATAAAACCAAGAAAAAACAGTTAAACCTAAAGTTAAACGTAGACAATTCCAGTATTTCAAAAGTGGTTAAACTTTTCCCAAAAAATATCAAAGTGCCGCTTGATCCATTTAACAAATTAACAAAATTTAATATGAACGGCACTGTAAACACCAAAGTAAACATAAAAGGCTACTATAAAAAGCCTAAAATAGATGGATATACGTCATTTGAAAATCTGTCACTTACTGCTGACTCTGCAAATGTAGAAAATAGCTTTGGTTATTTGATATTTAAAGACTACGATATAAACATAAACACATCTTTAATGCTTGATTATGATTCTTATATAACTGTTAGTGGAGATATAAATCCTTCTTATCAAAAAGCTTTAAACTTAAATATTACGTCCAGCCTTTTAAATTTGACAAAAGGGCATGACTTATATCTTGCATGCTCTGAACTTTTCAAGTTCTCTCCAAAACCTCTTGATCTTATGAATTTTTCTGGTCGCGGCAGTGTAAATGTGGAATTAAGCGGAAAATTTAAAAATATAAATATGATAGGAGACATAAAAGTACAAAATGGTCACTTAAGATATAAAGGACTAGCAGCAAAGGCTTATGTACCGAGTGCCATAATTAAATTTAACGATTATAAAGTAATATTTGACAATTTAAAAGGCTATGTTAAAAATGTAGAAACAGTTGTAAATGGCCATATAACCCTAAAGGGCTTTTCTGATGTAACACTAGACTTTGATGAGCTTAACCTTGAGTTAGCACGTGAAGTAATATTCACTAGCCCTTTATTAATTGACGTACAAGCTGCCCTTGCAGAAATAAAAAAAACAAAAGGCAGTGCAAAAGCTACCATAAAGCTTGTTTCTGATCAAGACAACAAAGCAAAACTGAACTCAAGCGGCTCGCTTGACCTAAGAAATGCTACTGTACAAATGCAAGGCTTTTCAGTTCCATTTATAAATGGAAACGGATTGTTAAAATATGACTATAATAAAGTTTATTTAGAAGGTGTTAAAGCTAATTTTGGTAAAACAACCTGCGAGGTTAGCGGATTGATTAAAACAAACAAATTATCTAATTCGCAATATTATGATTTATTATTAAAATCTAACAATGTAAACTTGGAAAATGTCAGAAAATTAATCAAAAACAGCAAAGTATTAGAAGAAACTGAAAAAAACATAAAAAATCTTTTATCTATCAAAGGTAAAGCCAAAGCAGAGTTAAAACTAAAAGGCGATATAAAATCTAATGACATACTAGAATACCTTGTCATGGACGTTAATAATATTGACTTCTTTTTTAAAGACATAGGCATAAACATCAACAAAGCCAGCGGAAAATTTAAGGTAACAAAAAAGAAATTTAACATTATGGAGTCTCAGGGGATTGCGCTAAACTCTAAATTTAAATTTAGCGGTACTTTAATAGAAAAAAGCAAAACCGAAGTTATCCCTGACACTCGTTTAGTAATGGAAAACTTTGATTTTTCAAAGCTACAAGACTTAAAAAATGTTCAATTGATCTACCCAGAGGTTAAAGAATACTTATCAATGTTCAAAAACACGAGGGGTAATGTTTATGCAGATATGACTTTTAAGCCTAATAATGTTTTTTACTTTAAGTTTATACCTAAAAATGCATCGGCTATGCTTAACAACAACCTTAATTTGCCTCTACATACAAATAAAGGCAAAATTTATGTAAGCGATAAAGTTATCAAGTTTGAAAATTCCAGCTTTTTGCTTTCAAAATCTAAGATAAATGTTAACGGAACAATAAGAAACATATTAATAAAGCCTGATTTAGACTTAAAAATAAGCTCTGCGCTTCAGTCTATTGATATAGATAAATACATAAATCCTTTTTTAGTTCAGCCTATTAACAGTAAAGGGACTATCCCCTTATCAGCTGATATAAAAGGCACAGTTGATAACTGGAACTTAAGCGGACAAATTATTGTAAATAAATATGATGATTTATTTTATCAAGCAAAAATAGCTTTGCCAAAAGATAAAATCAGAGTATTAAACATTAATGCAACCGGCAACAAAGACAATATTGATATTCAAAACTTTGATATATTTGTTGCAGACGAATTTAAAAAGAATACATCATCTAAGTACGCTAAAAGCACAGATTTTACTAATATTAATCAATATTTTATAATGAATGGAAAAGTGACAAATACACTTACATCTCCTGTGTTTAAAAATTTCCAGATAAAAACTCCTAAAGAAATTTCTGTTAAGTTCTTGAATCATTCCAATATAGACAAACATTCACAGTTTTTTACAACCGCTAATCTTATAGCAGATGTTGTGCTGAATGGTAAATACATAGCTCCAGAAATCAGGGGTGGGCTATATCTTAAAAATGCACAATTACCGGCTTTTGACGCAATAATAAAATATGCAAATATTGAATTTAATACAGATGAAACATTTATTACCAAAAGCGAAGTAAATATTGCCGGGTCTGATTTGCTTTTATCAGCCAAAATAAATAATGTATACGAATTTCCTATTTCTATAAAAGAATTAAATATTACTTCCAAAAGTATAAACTTGGATAAAATACTAGAGAATTATTCAAAGAACCCTCTTTTTTATGAAAGCAACAAAACTCCAAAATCAAAGTATAAATTACCTGCTGTTGTTATAAGCAACGGAAAAATATTTGCTAATGATCTTATTGTAAGCAATCTTATTACTTCGAACTTTACCTCATCCTTTAATTTTACACCTGATTGGCTTTTATCTTTCCCAAATGTTAATTTTAACACCGCGGGTGGAAGCGTATCAAGCAATGTATTTTATAATATAAAAAATTCTAAGCTATTTGTTAATACAAAAGCTCAAGAGATTGAGGCAAATGCAGCTTCTACAACTTTGCTTAACCTTCCTAACGAAGTTTATGGAAAATTAAGCGGATCTGCGCAGTTTGAGACATTTGGAAACACAATGGCTGAACTGATTAAAAATTCTAATGGATTTGCAAATTTTGAAATTAGCAAAGGTCGCCTAGTTCGCCTTGGCTCACTTGAGTACTTATTAAGAGCGTTTAACCTTTTAAAAAGTGGAATTGGCGGATTGAACCTAAACAATATATTAGATTTAATTGTTCCGCAAAAAACTGGATATTTTGAACAAATAAGTGGAAGTATACTGGTTAAAAATGGTATTATATCAGCAAATGAATTTATTACCCAAGGTGAAAACCTTAGCCTTGCAATAAGTGGAACTGTAAACATGGCAAATAGCCAATCTAATATTAAAATTGGTGGAAAAATGTCTAAAAAAATAACAGGCTTGCTAGGACCATTGGGAAGTATTTCTATTAATACTTTTACAGACTTTATACCCCAGCTGGGATTTATTCCGTCTTCTGATGATGGCTTTAGTGCAGTGTTGCCAATTCTTAAAAAAGTTCCTATACTAGGGTTAGAGGGCGGTAAGTATAGAGAATTCTATGTAATCATTGAAGGTGACTTATATGATCCTTCTTCTGTTAAGAAGTTTAAATGGGTAGACTAAAGAAAATAATAAATATATAGTAAATACTTTGTATTATTGATTTATTATACTCATTTTCTTTTTATGATTTAAATCAATGAAATTAAATATGCGCCTAAATCTAAGGAAAATAACAAATTTTCCTTTTTTTTTATTTAATTTTAAAGTGGTACAAATGAAGTATATGACTTTTGGGTCTTTATTCATTAAAATAATTATAAAGTTAAAAAGTAAACTCAAGGAGATTTATGCAAAATATTTCTTCTAAAAGCGTAAATTTAACTATATTAGCTGGATTAGTCCTACTATGCAGTGGTGCTGGATATGTTGGAGAACTGCCGAAGTTGAGCAAATCATTTTTTGACAAGACACCAAGCACAAATAAACTAAGTAAGATGTCCGCATCTTCGCAAAAACTCAAAAAATTGCAAAATAATACCCCAAATAAGCCATACTCAAGCAAACCAACTAGCATAATCTTTGGAGAGTATAAAAATGTTGGCAGTTTTTTAAAGCCGCCTATAACTAACCAAGGAATATCAAAATCTAGCAAACCACTAGCTTTACCACCAGACGAGCTTCAAAAAAACAAACAGTTAGCTGACAAGCCTGATGTTACCAAAGAGCTGGTTGATAATGGAAAACCTATAAGTGTAATAATTGGTAGCATTCCAGATCTTGATAAATACTTACAATACCAAGATAAGCTGGCAACATTAGACAAGCCTCCTCAATCTACTATGCTAAATAAGCAAAACTATCACTTTGATGATGCTCCAGTTGAAAAAGAACTGCTGGAAATGGCTCCAAAGGACTTTCCTGAAGTATATTTGGGGTCAATGGTGGGATACGGAAAATATGCGCGTTACCTAGGTGATTTGCAAGGGATATCGCCATATATGATTAGCATAAGAACTTTAGCAGAGAGCGGACCAGACGCTGGTAATATTCAAATGTTCTCTGCCAAAGCTAACATGTACAATCTTTTTGTTGATAAAATGCAGAGAAAATACAAAAATAAGCCAGAGAGCCAATTTGAATCATTTGAAAATATCGTAAAGTTACGCGAAGTATTAAAAGATACGCAAGAATACTGGTTCAATCATGAAAAATATAAAAAATTTTTTCACGGCAATCTTACAGATAAAGAAAGTGCAAAAATAATACTGGATGAAAAATTTGAAAAAATATTGGACCTTATAAGCTTAACGCTAGATACCATAAGGGACAACTCTCTAAACTAATTTTACTTGATAAAAGATTAAATAAAAATTTATTTAATAGCGCTTTGATAATAAAATTTTCAGAGATTAGTAATGGTATTTTTTACAATTATTATTCAATAAATACAAACTGATTCTCTTTTATGTTTAGATTTTCAACGTGTTTACTTCTTATATTCTTTTCATACTATTCTTTCTAAGAAATCAAATAGCTTAAAAAACTTTTTGCAAAAAGATTATTCAAAATATTAAGAAATGTTAAATTGTACATTGTACACTAGCAACTTTTAAAATTTGACAACTTAATATAGATGTAAGTAAAATAAATTAATTCAATTTTAGTAGTTAATGACAAAATAATTAAATTTCATCAGGAGATTAAATATGGCAATTGTAAATAATTGTACAAATTTAAATGACTATTTAAATAAAAAAACAAATATTTCTAAACATCAAAAGCCGTGCCCAAATAATTACTTGAAAAATAATAAATTTTTAATTGATTTAACCAATGATATTGAGCTATATGAACGAGTAGCGCAAGACATAGAAGAATTTAACAAGCTATATGAAAATATGATTGAAGACACAATCAAGTACGAATTTGGCAGGGATAATAAAAAACTTGAACTATATGTAAAAAGTAGACTATTTTAAAATTAAAAAGACAGATACTTTAATTAGATTTGTTAACAGACAAATTTAGCAGGCTAGCACCTAAGAAGTAATGAAAAATCTTATATTCTCCATGGTTAGCCTCTATTTGTGCTGAATGCTCATTAAAAATCAAGAAAAAGATTGGTCAAAAACTTCATTTTTGAATATCCGCGATTTCATCAATATAAATTTTATAACCAAGCAAAAAGCCTAATATAGCTAACTATTATTTACTTGATTAACTATATTACCTTTAAAATAATTTCTAATATTATCTATAGTTATATCTAATATTTTTTGTATTGCTCCCAAGCTATCAAAAGCAACATGCGGGGTAACAATAACATTTGGCAAATCCAAAAGCTTATGATTAATCAAAGACTTTTTTAAACAGTCTTCTCTAATACAGTCAATTTTCATCAAATAATCTTCTTCCCTGATAATCAAATCTTCGCACTCTAGCACATCAAGACCTGCACCAGCAACAATACCATCCTTTATTGCAACATAAAGATCCTCTGTATTGATAATCTCGCCCCTAGCTGTATTTATTATAATCACGCCTTTTTTCATTTTTTTAAATGAATCTTTATTAAGCATATGAACATTCTGCTTGGTAGCTGGAGCATGAAGAGATATTATGTCAGAGCGTTCATAAAGCTCATCAAGCTCAACATACTCAAAATTCCATTGTTTAGCCAGCTCTGGCTTAGGATAAATATCATACGCAACAACATTCATACAAAATCCGTTGGCTATCCTTATAGCTTGAGTTCCTATACAGCCTGTTCCTACCACTCCAATGGTTTTACCATATAAATCTGTGCCCATATAACCATAAATGTCTACAACCCCATGCTGCAACCCGGCATAAGCTTCGTGGACTTTTCTTGTAATATTTAATAAAAGCGCAAACGCAAATTCCGCAACCGCAGCTTCGCCATATCTTGGTACATTACAAATTTTAATATTTTTTTCTTTGCAGTATTTTATATCTATATGGTCATACCCTGTAGAGCGTGTTGTAATGACTTTTAGGTTACTAAAATTCTCTAGCGCACTTGGCTTTACAATTGACGAGGTAAACACAGACAAAATTTCCGCATCCTTAATTTGCGAAAAATCGTGTATCTCATGTAGGGCTTTGTCTATGTATACAGGCTTAAATCCGTTTAAGACTTTTTTTTCCAGATAATCTTTTTCAATGCCTTTTGTGTCTACAAAAACCATTTTAGCATCGCTCATAATACGCCTCCTAGAATTCATTTTATTAAGGAAAATATAAAAATTTTTCTTAATAAAATGTAATAATAAAAGAAAGAAATATTAATTATTCGATGGAGGTATTTTCTTGAGTAATTTAAAAGAGTTGAAGCTATTAATAATATGCATTATTTTTACCAATATACTAGCCGGAATTATATACGGAATTAAAAACAATGCCCCAGGCGCGTTTAACTGCTTGTGCTGGGGTGGAATTGCTTTTTATGTCCTAATGAATGTAAAAACTATTTTTGGGCTAAAAGACGATTAATTTTGTATTTTTAACCATTCAATCATAGATTTTAAAGCTTTGCCGCGGTGGCTGATATTATTCTTTTGCTCGAGATTAATTTCTGCCATAGTTGCATTAAATTCTTTTATATAAAAAATAGGGTCATAACCAAATCCGTTTGTACCAGAAGGATTATCAATAATTTCGCCTTCGCAAGTACCGGTTGAGGAATAAAGAGTTTCTCCTGTTGGTAAAGCCATAACCATTTCGCACTTAAACCTTGCTGTTCTTTCTTTTTTTGAAAATTCAGATACTTCTTTAACAAGCTTTTGAATTCTTTCTTTATCAGAATTTGCATACCTGGCTGAATGTATGCCTGGCCTGCCGTCTAATGCATCAACTTCTAACCCAGAATCATCCGCCAAAGCAGGAAGGTTTGTTAATTTAGCAGCTTCATAAGCTTTTATGTATGCATTTTCTTTAAAAGTCGCCCCATTTTCCTCAGGAGAAAAATCACCTTCTATTTCTAGAACCTCTATATTTAGCTCTTTTAAAGCTTGTTGTATTTCTTTAACTTTGCCTTTATTTTTTGTAGCAAGCACAATCTTTTTCATATTCATTGCCAATTACCCCTTTCCAAATCTTCTACTTCTGTTTGCATATGCTAATATAGCCTCTTCCAAATGTTCCTGTCCAAAGTCAGGCCACAAAGTCTCTGTTATGTACAGCTCAGAATACGCTGCTTGCCACAACAAGTAATTACTGATCCTGTACTCACCAGAGGTTCTTATTAACAGATCTGGATCAGGGATATCAGATGTGTAAAGATTTTCAGAGATTAAATCTTCACTAATGTCATCAATTTTTAACTTGTTATCGTTTAATAAGGATGCTATTTTTTTTACAGATGATAATATTTCTCTTCTTGCACCGTAATTAATCGCCATTTGCAGATTTAATCCAGTATTATCTTTTGTTTTATCCATTGCAGAATGCAAAATATCCTGAAGCTTAGGGGATAATTCTGACAAATCACCTATTATACGCACTTTTACATTTTTTTTGTGAAGCTCATCTATTTCATTGTTTATTGTTTTACCTATCAACATCATTAAAAAGTCTACTTCTTCTTTTTTTCTGTCCCAATTTTCTGTAGAAAAAGCATAAGTTGTAATATATTTAATATTCCAATCATCTGCTATTTGTATTAAGTTTTTTAACGATTTTACACCGTGATTATGTCCTGCAATTGAGGGTAGGTTATGCTTTTTTGCCCAACGGCGATTGCCATCCATTATTATAGCTATGTGCTTTAAGTTAGAGTCTTCTATTACTTGAATAATGCCATTATTAAGTTGATTTTCAATCATATTTATTTTGCCTGCCGGAAATATCTTTTACTTTAATACTAGATTACTCAAACAATAATTTAATATCAATAGTCAAAATTTTGGTATATAATAGATAAAAATACATTTATCTATTATTTTTATAATCATTTTAATATTACGAGTCTAATAATTTCTTTTTTTATTATTTCTACTAAAATTAAGTAGAGGCTGGATTAAGTAAATTTATTTAATTTAATTATTTTGGAGACGAATATGATTGAGTTGTTGGTACTGATTGTTTTATTCAAGGAAAGCAGCACGATTTATGGCGTAAAAAGAAAAATAGACAAAAAGTTTTTTCTATTTTTCAAATTAAGTTTTGGGTCCATACATCCTGCGCTAAAAAGACTTGAAAAAGACAATTATGTCGAACTGAAAACCACATTGACAATTGGAGGACAAAAAAAGTCCATTTATTCAATTACAGAAGCCGGAAAAAATCGATTGTTTGAACTAATGGTTAGCGATTTACCTGAAAACCCGGCTCTTGCAAACCAATTGCTCATTGTTAAGCTTATGTTTTTGCACAAATTACCAGAGGAAAGTAAGCATATAGTTATTAATAGCTTATCTGATTACGTTTCAAACAGTAAAGCAGAAACAAGGCAAACAATTAAAAAAGAAGAGATTGAGTCAAAAGAGGAAGAACTTTTCTACGAGTTCTACTCAGAAAAGATACTAAGCTCTTTTGCTGAGTACCTAGAAAAACTAAAGTAACTAAATTAAAACCTGGTCATTTAAAATTTTTTTAAAACCAGGTTTAATTTTTATCTAAAATAAGAAGACTATTTCTTCTATCGATTGTATACTTATAATTTCTTAAAAAACTTAGCCCTAAAATGCCTTGAACTCTACCCGATGTAGCATCTGGAAGTATAACAGCTTCAACATCATGTGTGACGCTATTACCAACCCTAACACTCTTTAATTTAGTTAATTTTCCGCTCACAATACCATTAGCAGTACTCAACTTTACTGTCTTAAAATGTCTTAACCCCAATGCATTAGCTTGCTTCTGAGTTATAACCATATAGCTTGCACCGGTATCCAAAAGCATTGATAAGCTTAAGCGATTATTTATATTAACTTCGGGAAGAATAATTATATTGCCTTGGTGATTGATTCTTATTTTATCAGCACTAATGCCGGCATCAACAGCGATATTTTTTAAGCCTAATTTTGACTTTTGCGCCACATAGGTGTTGGGGTAGTGCTTTATAATATACTGATATTCTTGTGCAGCGTAATTATATTTTTTGTTATAAACAAGCGTCATAGCATAATAATACCTGGTAGTTGCACAATCTGAATCTTGCTGAAGTGCATATTCTAATATAGTTTCAGCTCTTTTATAATTTTTTTTGTTAAATTCCATAATTCCATCTTGCAAAATTGAACCTAGTACAATTTTTTGCGTTATAAAAAATAGAAGGAAAAATATAAAAGTTTTCTTTATCATTGTATATTATCTCTAAAATGCTTTTAAGATTATTCAATCGTGTTAAAGCTAATAAAATAAGCTAAACTCTAAAAAGAGTAATCTGAAATTTAATTGATGAGCAGTATAAATATATCGATTCCAAACTATGTACAGTTAAAAATTAGTATAATATATTTATTATATACGTTTTTTATTTTTATGAATAGTGCTTATGAAAAAAAATATATATATTTTAAAAAAAATAATATGTCTTTTATTGATTTTATACATTAACTGCTTGATCTGCAACCAATCACAAGCCAGAAAAGTTCTAGTATGGGAGAATAACGAGCATTACAAAGTATCATTCCCTCCAGGAACATTTTTTAAAAGTGTTACACAGTATAAAATTTCAACAAAATTTAACAATGTAGGCGATAAAGTCAGATGGATTATACCAGATAACCAAATGGCTGAAGATATCACTTTTATACCCGCCGGATCAATAGTTGAAGGTATTATTTATCAGCTAAAAAAGCCTCAAATAGGTCGCAATGGCTTTTTACAAATTATGGTCGATAAAATTTACTTTCCTGACGGACGAAAATCCTATATTACAGGACATTTATGGACAAGAAAAGGTGATAGTATAATTGGAGGAGAAATAACAAAAAGACAAGGATTTAGGCGAACAGTCCATCACATAAAAGACTTTGGCTCAGTAGGCCAAATAATACCTCACGGACAAAGAGCAATGGGCAAACATACCCAAATTAACCCCGGCACCGAGTGGTTTATAGTTCTTGATGAAAAACTCGACCTGATAATTGATAAATAGTATAAAAAAAAATGATGATAAACATATAGCAATAAATTAATATGATATGATAATATAGGAACTTAAAAAAACGTTCAGGTTATTTAACCAAGTTATAGCAAGTAAAATAAACTATTCTCTGAAAAAATTATTAAATTTAATTAATGGCAGTATAAATAATTGAGGATAAAACACACTAGACAATATAAAGGAGTATTATTAATGATTAATAAGTCTAAGAAATTAACAATTGCTGTATTATTAGCTATACTGGCTTCTTCTAACACAGCCTTCGTTTTAGCAGAGGATTATACCAATCAAAACGGTAAGCTTTATACCAATCCAGGCACATATGCCACTAATAAAAATGTGCCGGCTAATAATTACAGAAACACACAAGCCTCTCAAGGCTATAACCAAAATAATTACGGTTATAACCCAAATTATACCAATAGCAACGCTAATCCGAATATAAATTATAACGGTTACCCAAATAAAAACAACTATGTTCCTATTCAAAATTATAATAACTATCCTAATAACAACAACAATAATCCAGGAAGTGACCTTTCAAACGGAAACTACAATGGTGCGCCAATGCAACCTCCTGGATTTAATCAGCCCAATTACACCCAAAACTACGGACAAAATTATGGACAGCAACAGAATTACAATACGCTTCCACCATTGCAAGGCCACGTGGCAACTGCGCCTGTTGGGACAGCTATGACAGTTAGGCTCCCTAACTCTATAAGCAGCGAATATGCAACAGTCGGTCAAAGAATAAATACAACATTATCATCCGACTTATCTATCGGTGGTAATGTAATTTTACCGATGGGTAGTGTTATTGAAGGGCAAGTTGTCGATGTGAAAAAAGCCGGTAGATTTAACAAAAATGGCGTTATTAATATTAGATTTACCAGTGCAATCGCACCTAATGGACAAAGGTTATCACTATCTGCAAAAATTGCCACAGAAGATGGTACCGGGCTAATTAAAGGTGGTACAACCACAAATGCTGTGGTAACAACTGCTAAGCGTACTGCAGTTGGTGCGGGTCTTGGTGCTGTACTTGGTACAGGTGTGGGTGCTGCATCTGGCGGTAAGGCCGGGAAAGGTGCTGTATATGGTACTGCAATAGGTAGTGGAGTAGGACTATTCAGCAATGTTATGAGTAAAGGCAAAGAAGCAATCTTAAATGCTCATTCATCTATTAACATTGTCTTAGAGCAAGCTCTAACCACAAATGTGAACCGTAACAATAGCAATCATGGCAATTCTAATTTAAATCAAATGCCATATTAAGAAAAATTACATAGAGTGCCGATTTTAATAGTTTAATGTTATTAGGGTGGGATGGTGGGAATATCGGCACTTTCATAAATTAAAGTATATTCACTTCAGGTGTCTACTAAGCTAATTGTTATATTTTAAATTTAGTGTTAAATTAATATATAGTAGTGATATTTTATGGGAACAATTATTAAATGAATACATTGGGGAAGAATCAGGAGAAGAAAGATTGGGATTACAAAAATAACAAGAATCTACCTACCATAATAAGAAATGACGTTGAAGATATATCTTTATTTAAATCTTTGATGGCGTCAACTGCAACTCATATACTTTTGTTTCTCTTAATCTATGCTTTAACTTTACTTTTAGGGATTTTAAATATAAATCTTTTTACTTTTAAGATGCCTGAAAAGAAAATAAAAGATATTGAGTTTGTTATTGTTAATAAACCGGAGCAAAAACCAATAGATCCCAAGACTAAATTTAGATCCGATAAAAATAGCCGTGCAGGTGGCAAGCATAACCCAAAAAGAAAAGTCACAAGTATTGATAAGCCAAATATCAAGTCGAAAAAATCAAACCCCATGAAAAAGGCAGCCCCAAAGAAAAAAGTTGCACCTAAAAAAATAGTAAAAAAGCAAAAAAGCATTAAACGCCCTAAACCGGCAAGAAAGCGTGTTGCACCTAAGAAGGTTGCACCACCTAAAGTAATGCCTAAATATGTAACTGTTGTACCTGCAAGGCCTATACCAAATGCTTTTCCTCTACCTGCTCCGGTTGTAAAAGCGCCAAAAGTTAAAATACCCACAGGCGGACCTGTAACAAGCGGACCAATAACAACATCAGCAAGTGCAGCCAGAACACCTGCTCCAATGATGTCTAGTGATGCCCCAACGGCAGGAAGTTATTCTCCATACACCAGCAACAAATCATCCAGAAGAGCTTATAGCATGGGTGACGGAAACTATGGAAACCCAAGTCCAGGAAATCCAACCGGTGCGCCTGGCATTGATGCATTAAAAGAGCCTGACTTTGGACCATATATGAGAGAATTACAAAGAAGAATTAAAAGAAACTGGGAACCCCCCAGAGGCAACAGAAGCAAAAGAGTTGTACTAATGTTTAGAATCAGCAAAGACGGAAGATTGTTAGAAGTAAATGTTCATAAGTCTTCCGGCACACAAGAATCTGACAGGGCAGCTATAGAAGCTGTAGAATTGACAGCACCGTTTAGACCATTACCTCCTGAATTTAGGGGTAAAGATATAGATATACAATTTACATTCGACTATAACGTATTTGGTGTAGGTGGAAGTAGATCTTGGTAGTTTTAATATTATAAAAAAGCGAGGTTTGTAAAAAATGGAATTGTTACTTCATTCAATACAATTAGATTGGCCGGTTTTATTACCTATATTTATCTGTTCTATTTTAGTTGTCGCCGTTGCGATAAATAGAGCAGCATTTTATTCTGACAACAAAAGAGATGTTGTACAGTTTATACAAATGTTACAACAACAACTTCAAAAAGATGACTTATCCGGTGCGCAAAACATAAGCTCTGATACCGGTGGGATTATAGGCGGGCTTGCTGAAGAAGGCGTACTCGTTCTCTCAGAAAAAAATAAAGATTTTTCTATGTCTTTTGACATTTCTGCAAGTTTAGCAGTAAGAAAATTGGAAAAACACCTTACAATACTAGGAACCATAGGCGGTGTAGCACCATTTTTAGGCTTATTTGGTACAGTTGTAAGAATACTATTTACGTTCCAGGATTTAGCAAGCCAAGGTAATCAAAGCGCAGCAGTTGCTATGGGTATAGGCTCTGCATTGATTGCTACAGCTTTTGGTCTTGGTGTTGCGATAGTTGCAGTAATTTTATACAACTCTTTTCAAGGTGTTGTAAGAAGATTTGAAGATGATTTTCAATTGCTAAAATTATTGTTTTTAAGCTACTCAGAGCAAAACAGCCAAAAAGATCTTGCTCAAAATAAAACAATAAATCAAATTCAAGGCTCTGTTTAAGGTATAGGAATTGAAAAATGGGAATTAAATCATCCGGTGATAAAACCATATTTAGCGAGATAAACATCACACCATTAACAGACATATTTTTAGTACTGTTGATTATCATGATGGTTATGGCGCCTATGTTCCAAGCTGTTGATCAGGATATTAAACTGCCTACAATTAACAGCGGTCTTAGTGTTGAAGAAAACAAAGTTACAGTGGCTGTTACCCAAAAAGGCGAATATTATGTAAATAGCGCGCCAACAAAGCTTAAAAACCTTGGAAAAGCACTAAAGGCTGTTTTACCCAAAGACGATAAAGAAAAAATAGTTATACTAAAAGCAGACGGTGATGCTAAAACCAGTGCGATAATTAAAGTTATGGAAGAGGCATCCCATGCTGGATACGCTAAGTTAACAGTTGCAGGTGAGCCATTATCTCCTGGTCAACAAGAAGAATTAGAAAAAAATTCAGCTAAGCAGGATAAAAAGAAAAATGAAAAAGTCAATAAGAAGACAACGTGATTCGTTTAACGAAATAAACATCACACCACTAACTGATATATTTTTAGTACTGTTGATTATTATGATGGTGGTAGCACCTTTGCTTGACCAACAAGGGCTAAAGCTCACTGTTCCCACTATACAACAAGCTGATAAACAGTCTAAAGAATCTAAAATAATTGTTGTTGATATATCTGAGAAGAATCAGTTTTTTATAAGCGGCAAGAGCATTACTGATGAGACTCTTCAAAGTACCCTTGCTGAACTGAAAAAAACAAAAAAAGACGGATTGTTAATTCAATCAGCAGGCAAGGCAAAGCATGGTGCCGTTGTTAAAGTTATGAATTCTGCCAGAAATGCTGGCATTGAATCGATTTCTTTAATTGAAAAATAGATTTCAATTTTAAAATATTAATTTAAAATAAAAGCTGTCTGGTATACAAAATCAGGCAGTTTTTATTTTTTAAGGAAAATTTTATGTGGACAATACTAAAGCTAAATAGATGTGACTATCAAAAAGCTCTTGAGCTACAAACTAATATTTTAAATAAAAAAATTAACGGTGATAAAATCAACTATTTATTAGTTTTAGAGCACCCTTTAACTTATACTGTCGGTAAATCAGCTGATACAAAAAATTTTGCAGGATTAAACCCGATTCTCATAGCACGTGGGGGAGATATTACATTTCATGCACCGGGTCAGATAATATTTTATATAATTTTAAATTTAAAAGATTTTAATTTAGATTTGCATAAATACATAAGAAAATTAGAATTATTAATAATAGAAATATTAAACAAATACAATCTAAAAGCTTACCAAAAAGAGAATTTTACCGGGGTTTGGCTAGAAAATAAAAAAATCGCATCAATAGGTATTGGGGTAAAAAAATATATCTCAATGCATGGAATCTCGCTAAATATAAATGTTGAAAAAAAACATTACGAGCAAATAAAACCCTGCGGATTAGCACCGGAAGGCATCGGAAACCTAAGTGACTTTGCACAAATAAACCCTGGTGACATAGAAAAAAGCTTCTCAGAAATCATTCAGCATTGGTTTTAAAGTATATATATAAATCTAAGGCTACTCTTTTTCAGAGGCTAGTTTATTTTATTAGTTTTAGCCCGATTAAATAATCAGAAAAGTATTTTAGAGTTAGTATAAAAATATCCTGAAAGGCATTTAAAAAATCAAAATTATAAATTATTTTAAAACGGTTTAGATAACTGTTTTAAATTTTTTTATTTATTAAAAATTATTTTTTTGAAGAAGTGCAGAAGATTTCAAGAATATGGGCTTACAGTACAGCAGCTCAACGGACGAGCATGCCCCAAATTTAAAAAGGAAGAAAACATATGAGAAAACTAATAAGAAAGCAAGAAAAGAAGCTGAAGGGCTTAAACTCTATAATTAAGTCAAGCTTGGTTTTAGGTTTAACATTAACATTAGCAGGTCAAACTTATGCTCAAGCAGTTTCAATGTCAGATAATTTACCTGTCCCAAACTATGTAAACGGTGCAAGCTTAAAGTATAATT
>JANQFW010000067.1 GCA_028277625.1 Candidatus Gastranaerophilales bacterium
GCGTCTTCAATTGAAGTCCATTGATTTTGCTCTTTAGGTAAATCGCAAGTCATTAAATCTTTAATTTTACGCGGAAAAGGTGGAATTTGCTGCATTATCAATAGTTGAGCTAAAAAACGAAAAAATAAAATGCCTTTTCTACCATAAAGATTTAGTTCATACAGATAATAACCACTTTTATTAGATTTTTATCGAATTTTGTTTGGCTTGAACTTCGACATAAAACCATTATTATGAACATATCGACGTAGTTAAATTAAAAAATTAAAAGATGATAAAAATTGAATGATTCTTGTAGATGAACTCTGACAATTCGCACCGTCACCGTACCATAAACTCAATAAAAAAGCTTTTTTGCATCGTTTATTTCCCTCTGGCATTTTTGTCCCTTCGGGACAAAAATCAAAAATTAGGAAATACAACATTGCCAAAGCTTTTTTGCGGTGAAAGACGAAAATATTTTATAAAGAAGCGACCCACTTTTGCAGGAAAAGTTAAAACAATCATTTTATATTGTTTACCGTTTTCAACAACAATTCGTTTTTTAATCTTAGAATAAGGCCATTTAAAAACATCGCAAACATATTCTAATAAATGTTTATCTCTTTCGGCAATACGAATAATTATTCGACTGTGTTTATCGCAATGACCATCTGATAGAATAAAACCTGCTATCCAAGTTCATCGAATATCTTTTGTGCTAAAGGCTATATCCCAATCATATAGCGAAGCATTCCAGTTCGGCACATTGATTCGAGCTTGTAATTCTTTCAGCGTACGCTGAGGCAGAAATTGGCATTGAATTTCTTTTAGACTGAAACCATAATATCGCAAAGCCATCTTCCCAAAGGGAAGATCATTTTAAGTCTAATACAAAAAGTTCATTCATTAACCAAGGTTGAGCAGCTTTCCAGCCTTGCTTCCGAGCTTGAAATGCTAAAGCCTCATCTGTACGGTTTGGTAAATATTTATTGACAATTTCTTTATATGTCAAAGCTGCCTCAATGCCTTGTTTGAACAATGCAATGTCTCTTTCGGTCCATTTTTTACAACCTTTAGACATCAAATGGGACTGTTGATGCCAACCGTGCTTTTGAGCTTGATATTCTAAAGCTCGAACCTTTTTGTTTGGTAAATGCTTATTTACAATTTCTTGATATGTCAAACTATCGTCCATACCTTTCTTTAATAACATAAGGTCTTGGTTAGTCCACGGCTGCCAAGAATATTTGGTCCAACCTTTGACTCGAGCTTGTTGTTGTATAGACTTAACGTTACGGTGAGACAGAAATTCATCGCGAATTTGAGGGTAAGTCATTCCCTTTTCAAGTTCTTCTTTCAAAACTTTTAATTCGTAATCAGTCCAAACTTTTGAATGTTTAAAACTCCAAAATTTAGCTTTTAATTTCAAAGCTTCAATGGTTCGAAAAGGCAAAAATTTCTTTTGTATGGTTTCAAAGGAATAACCTTTTTTAATCCCGTATTCTAAATCCTGGAGTTCAGAAATACTCCATTCTTTTTTGTAAATGCGTTTTTTCATTTTTGAGTTTTTATTATTTAATCGATATTTATTCTCCCATATGACAGAAGAGGTTCAAAGAATCTCTTATGCTCGTTTTTCGGAGAGAATTAACAAAAGCGTTAATGCTATCGTATAAAACATAGCGAAGCAAGCGAAGCCTTGCTTCGCGCGTTATTATTTCAGTTAATTCCCACGACCGCATTTTTCTTTTTAAGACGAAAATCAATTTTTTATGACCTCGCGACACAGCATTGTTTTAAACCAGTACGGTTTGAAACAAACTCCAGAGAGGGTTTCTTCCAGATTTCCCCCTGAAGGCCGATATAATATTAATATATTTCGGGGAACCTTTCGACACCCCTTGAGGGGTTGGTCCCCCTTTAAAATTTAATTTCATA
>JANQFW010000004.1 GCA_028277625.1 Candidatus Gastranaerophilales bacterium
AGGCTTAGTTGTAAAAACAGAAAGTGCTGAACCGCAGAATTTAAGGTTAGACATAGATACTCCAGGTCCAGTATTAGCGGGGCAAGTTGAATTGCCTGCAGGAGTAAAAGTGATTAACCCCGACTGGGTTATTTGTAATATAGCAGAAGGTGGTAGTATTCATGCTGACATAACTGTAGAAGTCGGTAAAGGATATGTAACTTCTGAAGTTCTAAAAGAAGCGAGAGGTAATACTCCTATTGATGTATTACCAATTGATGCTGCTTTTATGCCAGTAAGAAGAGTAAGTTATTCTGTCGAAAATACACGTGTTGGACAAATTACTGATTTTGATAAATTAATATTAGAAATTTGGACAAACGGAAGTGTTGATGTGAACACTGCTCTTAGCCAAGCTGCTAATTACTTAATTGAGCACTTTTTACCAATTGCTCAGTTAACAGGTCAAACTCCATTAGTTGGTGTGCAACCTCCACCAGAAGAACCTGAAGAGGAAACAACAACACCAAGTATTGGAATTGAAGAACTAGACCTCTCAGTAAGGGCATACAATTGTTTAAAGAGAGCAAGTATTCATTCATTGAGTGATTTATTGCAAAAGTCTGAACATGATTTATTAAACATTAAAAACTTTGGTAAAAAATCTTCAGATGAAGTAATTGAAAAACTACATGCTTTTGGTTTAAAACTTGCTCCAAATCCAGAAAATATAAATGAAGAAACTGAGTAAGTACAAAGGATAATAAAAAAATGAGACACCAGCGAAAAAGACATCGTTTGAGTAGACCTCAAGATCAGCGTAAAGCATTGTTAAGGTCTCTTGCAACTTCATTATTTATACATAATGAAATTCAAACAACTTTAGCGAAAGCAAAAGCTTTAAAAGATTATTCTGAGAAGATTATAACTTTAGCTAAAAGAGGTGATCTTCACGCAAGAAGACAAGTATTAAAATTTATATATGATCTGGAAACCGGAAAAGATCTTTGTATAAATTGTAATAAAATTGATGATAAATCTGAATGCAGTGACGAAGAGAAAAAAATAGTAAAAGAAACTGTTTTAAGAAAATTATTTACATCAATTGGTAGCAAATATGCTGACAGAAATGGTGGTTACACCAGGATATACAAATTGCCACCAAGAAGAGGTGATGGTGCGCCTATGGCAATTATTCAATTAGTTTAATTTTTAATATACTAACTCTAAATTATTTTAAATAGAGTAGATGTGTAGTATAAAAGTGCTGTCATAAAAGGAAAAAAATGTATCAGACTCAAAAAAATGATGTAATCATAAATAATTATAGTAAACCTGACTGTGAAAAAGTCAGGTATGCTATGATTGTTGAGTATGATGGTACTACCTTTAATGGAAGTCAAAAACAACCCGGACAAAAAACTGTACAATCTGAATTGGAAAAAGCGATAAGTACAATCATTGCTCAAGAAGTCAAAGTGATTTTTTCTGGCAGAACAGACAAAGGTGTTCACTCAAAAGGTCAGATTGTTCATTTTGATTTAGAAAAAACAATAGATGAGTACAAGGTTGTACATTCGTTAAATTCAATATTACCTGATGATATAAGTGTATCTAAACTAGTAAGAGTAAATAATTACTTTCATAGTCAAAAAAGTGCTTTATATAGATGGTATCGTTATATAATAAATAACAATACACAACGGTCAGTGTGGTCAAAACAAGCATTGCATGTTAACCACAAGTTGGATGTAGAAAAGATGAACCAGGCTTTATTTTATTTAAAAGGGCGTCATGATTTTAGCAGTTTTAAAAAATCAAACACAATGAATCCTGCAAAAGAGTGTTATGTTTATCATGCAGAATGTAAAATTGATGCGGGTATTATATATATTGATTTAATAGCAAATAGATTCCTTTATAATATGGTTAGAATTATAATAGGAACAATATTAAAAGTTGGGCAAGGAATTTATCCTGCAGAGCACATAAAATATATTATGGAAAAGAAAGATAGAAGATTTGCTGGTCCTACAGCTAAGCCTGATGGATTGTTTTTTATGCAAGTCGGATATAGTGACGAATATAATAAATTATTAGATATAAAAATGGAGGCAATTAATTATGAAAACTTATTCTCAAAAGCCTCGTGAAGTAGAAGCAACATGGTATTTAATTGATGCTGAAGGCAAAACGCTAGGACGTTTAGCTACAACAATTGCTAATCTTTTACGTGGTAAGGACAGACCTGAGTATACCCCACATGTGAACATGGGTAGTTTTGTTATTGTTATAAATGCAGACAAAATTGTTGTGACAGGTAAAAAATTGACAGATAAATATTACCGTCATCACACTGGTTTTGCAGGTGGACTTAAATCAATTAGCCTTAAAGATATGATGGAAAAACATCCTACTAGAGCTTTAATGAAAGCTGTTAAAGGTATGTTACCGCATAATTCTTTAGGTGCGGATCAATTGAAAAAATTAAAAATTTATGCAGGAAGCGAGCATCCGCATCAAGCGCAGCAACCTGTTGAATATAAAGAATTGGAGGTTATTAAGTAATGGCTGCAAAAGAATATTGTGGAACTGGTCGCAGAAAATGTGCTATTGCTAGAGTAAAATTAGTACCTGGCAAAGGTAGAGTTTTTGTTAATGGTAGAACCCTAAAAGATTATTTTGGTAATCGTGCTGCTTTAGAAATGATGATTTACCAGCCATTAGTCTTAACCAAAAACGAAGCTAGCTTTGATGTTAGAGTTAAAGTTGTTGGTGGTGGTGTTAGTTCACAAGCTGGTGCTATCAGACATGGTATTTCAAGAGCATTATTACAAATAGAAACAGAGCAGGCGTCTGAATATAAATCTGTATTAAGATTAGAGGGCCTACTAACTAGAGATTCTAGAGTTAAAGAACGTAAAAAATACGGAAGAAAACGTGCAAGAAAACGCTTCCAGTTTTCAAAGCGTTAATATTTGTCTTTATATAAATTATAGCACTACAAAAAAGTCCTTTGTTAGAGCAAAGGATTTTTTACGTATTATAATTTAGCTTTATAACCTAATTATTTTATAAATTGTTCAAATAACTGTTTATTTTTTTGGCTAATTTCGACTTTATTCCCAATGCTAGCTACAGGAGTTTTCTCTTTATTGTCAGCTTTTTTAACTATTTTATTTGTCATAAATTTATTCAATAAAGGGATACCAATACCAAGCATTGCACAAGTGTAAGTTATGCCAGCTAAAATAGAGCCATTAAGTGCGCGAAGGTTTTTATCGACTATGTTCTTTTCTAGGGTTCTTATTTCTGCGTGGGACTTAACGGATTTATTTGAAATAAAATGCCCGACTTTATCAAAAAATTTGCCAAAGCCTTTTTTCGATGACTGGAACGTCTCACTTTCATTTATTAAGTGAATGTCTTTATTTTTATGTTGTAAAAAGCTTGCCATGCCTTTGGCGACAAAGCCACCTAGTACAAGGTAGTGTAGGAAGCCTAAACTGTCTCTTATGGATGTTTCTCTTAATTCGTTTTTGTCACGAGCTGCAAATACTCGTCCCATTATCAATGCTGCAAATGTTAGTTTTAACTGATCTGCATTTAAAAATTTATCGTTAAATTCTAATTTTTTTAAGAAATTTTTAAATCCATTTTTACTAGTAATTTCTGCAATAGATTTAAAGGGCCCTTTGCCTGTTATTGTAGATAATATCATAAGCCCAAATGCACTTGCTGCTGCAATTTTAGCTAAAAGAAGATGATAAGGCTTATCTTTTTTAGCATTTTTATCAAAATTAGGATTTCCTACAAATCCATCCAGTCCTGTTTTTTTCTTGGTTAAATATGCGTTTAGGGGTTGTATAGAAACTCCAATGAGCGATGCTGAACCAAGGACTAGTCCTGATTTCCATAAATTAAGCTTTTTAAGCTTGGCTATAGCTTTATTTATTTGTTCTTCACCTTTCAATTTGTCATTAAAGAACAAATGCCGCCCTAGATCGTAGGTATCCCTTAATAGATTGTCCAGTGAAGTTTCAATACACTTACCATCTTTGAGTCCTGTTAATCGTATATTTCTATTTGCTCCAGTTGTATTTAAGATCTTTTGCTTTGCCTTTTTAAGATCATCGGGGCTGTTATTATTTATTGCATTTAAAATATTTTTAACAATGGTTGAATTATCATTGTTATTTAATTTTTTCCACGCATTAGAGCCACAGCCATTTAGTCCTTCAATATTATTAACAATTGTGTTAACGTATTTTTCTTTGTCTTTATCATTTTGCTTCCAGATGCTTTTTAGTGTATCCATCATTTCTCGGTTTGCATGGATATTAGTTTCAATTTTATTAGTATTATTGATATGTTTAGCTGCAAGTATAAGTGCACGAGCTGCGACTATAGGATACAGTGTATCAAAAGATACGCCTCCAATTTCTCCTCTTAAGGTTTCCCAGCCGGCTTGTTTACTTCTCGTAAAGTCGACAGCTGTTCTGGGTATTATCATAGAAATGGCATCGCGACCTAATAAGTCCAATAGAATATTAGTATCAATTAGCTCTAATGTATTGGTTATTAGGGTACCTGGAGTGGTCATTAGGTTACCCTTAAAGCTTAGATTTTGTTTATTTTTATCGCTGCCTGCTATTTGCTTGTAGTTGCTATTCGACTTTGTAGTTGGGCTGCAAACCTTCATTAAAAATTTTACCTTTATGGGATTACACTGTGGGTTCTGTTTTAAGCCATAATATTTAAAACTTCTAAAAAAAATAATTGCCTAAACTTTTTTAAAACTTTAGCCTTTATAGTTAAAAATCCTTCATATTAGAGGATTTAAAGTATATAAAAATTTTAACAGCTATAAGCTTTAATCGTTAGGGCTTGTTTTTTCATATTCAAAACCGTTAGTATAATTATTTATTTGATGAGAGTTTACCTTAACCATAGGCTATTTTATTCTATTTAAGGTAAACTTAATTGATCTTTTTATTTATGCTTAAACTTTTTCTAGTTCTTCCACATTAACTTTGCCCAGTCTTGAGCTTAGCATATCAATTTCATGTAATAACTCAGCCTCTCTCGTTTTAGGCTCAATCAATGACCCAAAATCTTTTATTCCATGATGAGATGCAATAACATGCCCAAGCTCAAAAAATCCATTACTGTTTGCCCAGCTAAAGCCCCAAGCTATATGGTTAATCCATATATCCTGCCAGTCTTCATTTACTTCAATATCACCTGATTCTAAATCAACAATATATTCATAAATCTTGCCAAAATCATGCATTATACAGCCTGCAAGTACAACTTCATTATTAATTTCTGTTTGAGCTACAGGAAATAATGCGTTTGCATAATCTACACATTCAAGAATATGCTGCATTAGACCACCTACATAATTATGATGATGCCTTTTGGCTGCAGGAGCTACTTTAATTAAGTCTTTATTTTCTTTTAAAAGTTCTAAAATATTTGTCTTTAACTTGTCATCTTTAAAGTTTTCTACCAAGTTGGTTATCTTATTAAAAAATTCTTCCCTTTCAGCTTCAGAAAGGCCTATACTTACTTCTTTTACAATTTTTACTTGCTTTATTATGTAGTTATTAAATTTTTCGTTAAAATCAGATTCTGTTACATAAATAATATTGCCTATCTTTAAATCTCTTTTTTTTATCTTTGCAAGGCTGGCTTCCCATATAACACAGTTTATTTTTTCATCAGCAAGAACGTCTAATAGCTGAACTTTTGCCATCAAATCGCCACTTTTTGTTTCATTCTCTATATAATTGATGATTTTATATTCATAATTTTGTTTTAACATTTTTATACCTTATAGCACAGCATATAACTACCCTATTATTAAATCATAAATAAAAAGATTAAAGGCGATTAAACAGATAGGCATAATAAAGGAATAAAAAATGTTTTATTTATTCCTTAAAACTGATAAGTATTCTCATAATGGTTGATTTGCGCAGGTTGTTTTAAGATAACCCCTATAATATCAAACCTGCAGGCTACAAAGTTTACATTGGGATTTAAGTTTATGTAGCATTCAGCAAGTTTTAATATTTTATTCATTTTTCTTTCATCAACCGCTTCAATGGGGTTGCCATAATTTATGGATGACCGCGTTTTTACTTCAATAAAAATTAGTTCATTTTTGTTAAGCGCAATAATGTCAATTTCTCCATACCTAGAGTATCTCCAGTTTTGTGCTAATATTTTATAGCCTTTGTTTTTCAAATATTTATGTGCAAGTTGTTCGCCATATTTGCCTTTTGAGTAGTTTTGCTGTTTTGCTTTGTTCAAAATTAAAAAATCTCCAAATGATAGTTATCACCTTATATTTTAAGTATAATATAATAACTATTAAAACTTTTTATATAAAGATTTTAAATTAATCAATAAATTAAGTAAACCAAAGTAAATCACAAAAAAGCAAAAAAAATCCGACTTTCGTCGGTAAACTCTACAACATATTAGAGAGAGGAATTTAGAGAGAGAAGGATTGAAGGAAGATTGCTTGCGTTTCTATATGTATTATTCCCAGATTTTGCATTTTTTAAACATTTTAAGTTCATTTATTACAGCATTGTTACAAATAACTTAAAGCTAAATATAAAAAACATTTGAAGGTATAAAATATTTAAAAATGGATAAAAATTTAAAAAAATTATTAGAAAAAATAAAAAATAATGAAATTAACTTAAAGAAACTTACAGCTGAATTAAAAGAAGTTGCCCAGCTCAGTGAGGGCAAAAATAAAAGTTTAGCAGCAATTTTATCATTATTAATTTTTGGGCAATGTGATTTTTCTTTTGAAGCCTTAGTGGATGAAAATACGGACTGTATTGTTATTGTTAATGGGTATATTTTAAAAAGTAGCAAGCAATACGAAAAGCAAAATTTATTAATATACAAAGATAAAATATTTGCTACCTCAGACGATTTACCAGAGGAATTTCCTGAGGAGGTAAGTTCTTTTAATATAATCGATGCAATGGATATGCTTATAACTTCAGGCTTGGTCGATCAGCATATACACGGTGGCTTTGGGGTGGACTTGAATTATGCGAGTGTTGAAGATGTTATAGAATTTTCTAAAAATATTACTAAATATGGTATAACAACTTATTGTCCTACTATAATGACTGCACCTATTTTAGAAATTCAAAAACAAATACAAATAATAAAACAATCAAAAGAGTTATTACCCAATAATGCTGCTAAAATAGCTGGTATCAACTTAGAAGGTCCTTTTTTAAATCCAAAATATAAGGGAATACACCCTACATCATATATGCTAGAACCAACAGTAGATAATTACAAAAAAATAGAAGATTCAGAAATAAAAATTGTGACATACGCACCTGAGTTGGATGAAAATTTTGAGCTGACTAAGTACTTAGCTAATAACAATGTAGTCGCATCTGCCGGTCATACATCTGCCAGTAGTGAAATTATAAGACAGGCAGTTGATAACGGTTTAAAACAGGTAACGCATCTCTTTAATGCAATGTTACCATTACACCACCGTAATCCAGGTGTTATAGCCGAGGCATTAATAAATAATAGTCTATTTGTAGAAATAATAGCAGATGGCTATCACTTGCAAAGAGAAATTATAGATTTAGTCTTTAGGGCTAAAGAGCTTTCTAAAATTATATTAATAAGTGATAGTCTTCCCTTAAACAAAGCAGATGTAAATTCTGTATCATTTGGAGGGCAAGAAATATTTAAAAATGAAGAGGTTGCAGTTAATTCAGATAAAGTTTTTGCCGGAAGCATGAGCTTTTTAAATTTAATACTTCAAAAAAATTATGATAATTATAAGCATAGCTTATTATGTGCAACAAAAAATGTATGCGAGAACTTGGGATTAAATAATTTTGGAGAAATAAAAAGAAATAATATTGCAGATTTAGCACTATGGAATGTTAAAAAGCAAGGTAATAACTTGAATTTAAACTTTAGTAAGCCTGAAAAAGTTATAATAAATGGGAAATTATTAAATTAGAAAAAATTTATTTTTAAAGACCACTGCATAACTAAATCGTAGTAAAATAGAGACATATGAAGAAGAAGAGGAGATAAATATGTCATTTTTTATGATTGGAGCGAATAAAAAACTTAAAGAAAGCAATAAGTTACTAATACTATTAAAGTTAATCGATTGGAAAAAATGTGAAAA
>JANQFW010000018.1 GCA_028277625.1 Candidatus Gastranaerophilales bacterium
TTATTGTTTTTACTTTTAATTTTTCTACATCTTCATTGATATTTGAAATTATCCAAATAATATCATCAATTGCAGTTTTTAAATCATTACCGGCAGCGCTTATAAATCTCTTAGTGTCTAATTTTTCCAAGTTTTAACTCCCTTCAACAATTAATCTTAAAAATGTTCATTTTCATGAACTACTTTAGCTTAAAAATAAATTAATATAAACCAAAAGTTCATGTATATGAACAAGGATTAACTATGAATTTCAAAAAATTATACAAACAAATAGGCGAAAGAATTAGGACACTTAGAGAAATGCGTGGCCTGACTATGGAGAAACTGGCTTATGAAAGCGGCATTTCAAAAGGTGGACTTAGTGAAATAGAGCGCGGAATGAAAGAACCAAGGATTTCAACCCTTGTTAAAATATGTGAAACTCTTGAAATATCAATGAAGGACTTTTTTGATTTTGATCTCGCAACTTAAAGGTTATACAAAAATGCAATTGAAATGCATTTTTGTATAAAAAGTCTTAAAAGTCAACTTATTACACTTAATCAAGTGTATTTCTATGAGTTTTACAGACGTATACAAAAGATTAATGCGATTGGATTAAATCAAAACGTCAGAGCTTGGTTGAATTTAGCATTAGATGAAAATGCTTCACTAATTTGAAAAATTATTATTTTCTGACTATAATAAATTACAATTTTGAATTAGTCGAGGCATTGTATTATGTATATTAATAGAACGATAGAAAATTTAATATCAGAAACAAGTAAGCACTTTGGAGTTGTTTTAGTTACCGGAGCAAGGCAAGTAGGCAAAAGCACTGTTTTTAAGCATTGTGACAATACCCGTACATATGTAACACTAGATAATCCAAATATTAGAGAGTTAGCTAAAAATGAACCGCAATTATTTATACAAAGATATCAAGCACCTGTTATTATTGATGAAATTCAATATGCCCCTGAACTTTTAAATTACATAAAAATGGAAGTTGATGCCAAAAATCTAAAAGGAGCATATTGGCTTACAGGATCTCAACAGTTTCATATGATGAAAAATGTTTCAGAATCCCTTGCAGGAAGGGTGGGTATTATAAATTTGATGGGGTTTTCTTTAGCAGAATTGGAGTCAATGTCAAAACAGCAGCCATTTATTCCGACAACTGATTTTATAAATAAAGCACGAATTAACAGCAAAATTTATAGCCTAAAGGAGATATATGAAATTATATGGAGAGGATCATTCCCAGCTATAAATGTAGATAAAGAACAAAGTTGGGAAATGTTTTACAGCTCTTATTTGCAAACCTATTTAGAGCGAGATATTAAGAGCTTAGCTTCTATTTCGGATGAAATGACTTTTTTAAAATTTTTACGCATTATAGCTTCCAGAACCGGTCAGTTACTTAATTATTCAGATATTGCAAACGCAGTTGGTATTACACAACCAACAGCTAAAGCCTGGTTGTCTTTATTAGTTTCATCAGGGCTGGTTTATTTACTTGAACCTTATTATAACAATATAAATAAAAGAATACTTAAAACTCCAAAGGTATATTTTTTAGATACAGGACTTTGTGCATATCTTACAAATTGGAACTCACCAGAAGCCTTAGAGTCTGGAGCGATGAGCGGTGAATTTTTAGAAACATTTATTATTGCAGAAGTTTTAAAAAGTTGGCTACATAGAGGAAAACGGCCTCCCATTTATTTTTATCGAGATAAAGAAAAAAAAGAAATAGACTTAATAATTGAAAGTAATGGTAGATTATACCCAATAGAGATTAAAAAAACTGCAAAACCAACCATAAAAGATATCAAAAATTTTAATGTTTTACCTAATGATAAATCTGCGGAAGGTGCATTAATTTGTTTATGTAGTGAGGATTTTCCCCTAACTAATGATGTAAATGTTATACCTGTTGGATATTTATAGCGGTTTGAGTACTTAAATTAAATAAATTCAACTTAAAAAAATATAAAAAAATGTAACTACTTTTAAAAAGTCCTTGCAATTAATGTAAAATAAAACAAAAAGTCCTAATGAAAAATGTTGATTTTGTTATAATAACAATATTGAAAAATAGAAGGTTTTTATATGTACAGAAAATCAATAGAACAACTTATCAATTGGAAAAAACGTTTAAATAAAAAGCCTTTAATTATTACAGGAGCAAGGCAAGTTGGCAAAACCTGGTTAATGAAAGAATTTGGCAGAATTTATTATAAACAATACGCTTATATAAACTTTGATAATAATGATAGGATGGCTAGGCTTTTTTCAGGAGATATGGATATTGAAAGACTTATATCCGGGCTTCAAATAGAGGCTGATTGTAAGATTGATCCCAATAATACATTAATAATTTTTGATGAAATTCAAGAATGTCCAAAAGCTTTAACTTCTCTAAAATATTTCTATGAAAATGCCCCTGAATACAATATTATTTCAGCTGGAAGTTTATTAGGTGTGGCTCTACATAATGGAACGTCTTTTCCTGTTGGCAAAGTTGAATTCATGAAATTGTATCCACTAAGTTTCTTTGAATTTTTACAGGCTGTTGGTCAAGATGATTTATTGGAATTGATTAAAAGCTATAATTTTGAATTAATAAAAACTTTTAAGGATAAATATATTAATTTACTGCGCGAATATTATTATATTGGAGGAATGCCCGAAGTTGTATCTACTTTTGTAAACTTCAAAGATTATAAAGAAGCAAGAAAAATTCAAAAAAACATTTTGCTCTCTTATGAGCAAGATTTTTCAAAACATGTTCCAGGTAACATTGCTCCAAAACTAAGAATGTTATGGAATTCTATACCCTCTCAGCTTTCAAAAGAAAATAAAAAGTTTATTTATGGCTTAATAAAAAAAGGAGCAAGAGCAAAAGAATACGAAGCCGCTTTAACTTGGCTTTGCGATTGTGGGCTTACGTATAAAGTTAATAGAGTAAGCAAACCAAGTCTTCCTTTAAAAGCATATGAAGATATCGGAGCCTTTAAATTATTTATATCTGATATAGGCCTTCTTTGTGCAATGAGTGAACTTGATGTTAAAACGTTGCTTGAGGGAAATAAGTTTTTTAAAGAGTTTAAGGGCGCACTAACTGAACAATATGTATTACAGCAACTGCAAACAATCCAAGATATAAATATTTATTATTGGATAAGTGATAGCGGAGTGTCTGAGCTTGATTTTCTTGTTCAAATAGAAAGTAATATTATTCCTCTTGAGGTCAAAGCTGAAATTAATTTACAAGCTAAAAGTTTAAAAACATATAGAGCTAAATATAATCCGCCAGTATCAATTCGTTCATCTATATCTGATTATAATATTACAAGCACAGACTTGTATGATATTCCCCTGTACTTGATAGAAGACTTTAATAATATTATCAAGTTATAATAAGAGCATAGATTATTATTATAACTTGATGAGGTGCATTATGAATATTTCTTTAACACCTGAATTAGAAAAAATGCTTCAGGATAAAGTTGCATCAGGCTTATATAACTCAGCAAGTGAAGTTGTAAGAGAAGCTTTAAGGCTATTATTTCAGCTCGATGAGCTTAAAAAGCACAGCATTACAGAATTAAATGAGGAAATTGAAAAAGGATTATCCGATATAGAAGCTGGGAGAATATCTGACGGCAAGACTGTTTTAATCAATTTACTGAAAAGATATGAATAATGTCATATAAAATTATCCGGTAAGCTTAACTAAAAAAGATTTAAAGTTTTGGAGCGTCAAAAAATACTTAATAATAAGAGTTTTAAGCGGTTACAGAGATGTAGTAGCTTTATTAGATTAATTACTAACCATTTTTTACAGAAGTATACAAAGGGACATAAAAGTTAACGGCTAAATTGTTATCAGTTACTCTGAGAATTTTATCAGCTACTTTGAGAAAAAGTGCGGATTCGGCAAAATTTTTACTTGATTGGTCAATTAATTCTCGGACCGGATGATAGTTTTTCTCAGACTGGGTGATAAGTTATAATTGGTCAATGAAATTCTCGGACCGGGTGATAGTTTTTCTCAGACTGGGTGATAAGTTATAGTTATAGTTATAGTTATATACAAATAATAATATATAATATATATAGTAGTGTATTATAGAAGTAAACTTCATGTATCATGGTATTATAAAAAAGCGTGATAAAGCCGATGACATTAAAAAATTTAATTGTGAAGACAAAGTGATAATGGGGTGTTTTAAGATGATTCAATAACTTTTGGAATGGTCAAACTTTATCTGCTAAAAACCCTCTAAACAAGTTATTAAGTGACATTCAAGAGTTTAATCGGTGTGGTTGTATCTGGCTCCTTTCTAAATTAATAGTTTACTACTGATATCTTAGCTCTATTATTAATAATTACAAGTCTTTTCTTTGGTAAAATTTATATTCTGACACATCTTTTTGCTGGTTTTACAGAAGTATACAAAGGGACATAAAAGTTAACGGCTAAATTGTTATCAGTTGCTCTGAGAATTTTATCAGCTACTTTGAGAAAAAATGCGGATTCGGCAAAGTTTTTACTTGATTGGTCAATGAAATTCTCGGACCGGGTGATAGTTTTTCTCAGACTGGGTGATAAGTTATAGAGAAAGACCTTAATTCACAAATAGATGTATTAAAATCCAGCGATGCAAAGATATATAATAGCGTAGAAGGAATGGGGAATGTTAATCTTGTAGAGAG
>JANQFW010000105.1 GCA_028277625.1 Candidatus Gastranaerophilales bacterium
TAAATTGCTAGGGTAATTTGCTGACATAGACTTTTCTCCTTTGTTACATTCCTAACAATATTTTTACCTATTTTTTAATACTTTTCAGACAGCCTCTTATAACGCATAAAAAAACATGCCTTAGTTATTTAAATTTTGGCATGTCTTTTAGATATTTTTAAAATTCAAATATTTATTTTAAAAATAAAAGATAAATATAAACTGAACTGCAAACTAAGGATATAAACGTAACTATTGCACCATACTTAAGAAATCTCATAAAAGAAATCTTATGTCCCGCAGCTGCTGATGTCTCCGAAACAATAACATTTGCCGCAGCACCAATTATTGTAGCATTACCCCCAAAACATGCACCTAAGGATAAAGCCCACCATAACGGTACAATATCCATTGAAGTTTTTAACTCTTGTATTAAAGGAACCATAGTAGCTGTATAAGGTATATTATCTACAATACCTGATAAAATACCTGAAGCCCACAATACTAACATACTTGTTAAGTTTAAGTCACCCAGTGTAACATTGAGAAGTTGCTGAGCTAACATGGTAATACCGCCTGTTTCTACAAGGCCACCGATGATAATAAATAATCCAACAAAAAAGAATACTGTTCCCCACTCTAAATCGTGGATAATCTGAGATGGCGATTCAAATAGCAATAGAATACTTGCCCCAAGCATTGCTATGATGTATACATGGATATGAATTAAATCATGAAGGACAAAGCCGAGAACTACAAGGGCTAGCACAATACCAGAGCGAATCATCAAGCCTTTATCTTTTATAGACTTAGAGTTGTCCAGTTTTGCAACGAGAGCCATTTGTTCCGGGGTGGCTTGTAAATCTTTTTTAAACATATGAATTAATAGCGCAATACAAATCACAAATGTAACTGTAACTACAGGTGTTAATGTCGTTACAAAATCCATAAAACCTAAGTTAGCTGCTATACCAATAATGATATTAGGTGGGTCACCTATTAAAGTAGCAGTACCACCTATATTAGATGCTAAAATTTCAGTAATTAAAAAAGGAATTGGATCTATTTTTAATTCCCTTGCAATTACAAATGTCACCGGCATAATCAAAATTACTGTGGTTACGTTATCTAAAAAAGCCGATGCAACTGCTGTAAAGAGAGCAAGAGCTGCTAAAACGTACTTGGGTTTTCCTTTGGTGAATTTAATCATTTCTATAGCGAGCCAATTAAACATGCCGCTTCTACTTGCAATATTTACAGTAATCATCATACTAACCAGCAAAAATATTACTGCAAAATCAACATGATGAAATGCTGCTTCTGGTTTTACCAAACCTAAAAGCAGTGTTATTGCGGCACCAAGCATAGCTATAGTGACTTTAGGGATTTTTTCAGTGGCTATAAATACATAAGCCAGCAGTAGAATGAATCCGGCAACATACATTCCGGGCATTCCAAATAATTGCATTTCTGCACCGTGCACTTTTTTATTAAACCTCCATTTAAAAATTATAAGAACTAACTGTCGAGAAGTTTTGCCTGTGTAATAAAATTGACAATACTTTAATAAATTAAAATAGCATTTGGTAAGCGTTCCACCTCTTCCTTATAGGCCTATTGTACTCAAAAAATAACCAAAATACTTTTCAGATTATGAATGCAATTATCGTATTGTTTTTATATTATATTAATATAAAAACAATACGATAATTGCAACAAAAAAGCGAAAAGGAGAAAGAGTTATGAGTATCAACAGCGCGATTCCTACTGGAGTTGGTCCAGGCAAGGGCAGGCAAATTATGAAACAATTACAAGCTAAAGGAGTTACAAAGCAAGACGTTAAAAATTATCTTGCATCAAAAGGCTTTACTTCTCGAGAACAGGTAATGCAAGCAAGACAAAATGGAGAAAGGCCTTTGACTGGTTTGCTCCAGCAGCATTGCATCACGCCCCCAAAGTTAGATCAAAAAGCTTAAATGATCTGTAACCCTATACTTTACTAAATCCCTAGAACAAAATAAAAAGGTTCGATATATCGAACCTTTAGAATTCTGTCTATTTAACCTTTTTACCCTTTTCGGTTTTTACCTTTTCCATTTCCTGTCGTTTTTACCCACTATTATAAAGTATTTTTTTTTACTTAAATTGCTTTTTTATTTATAAAATATTAAAAAACATTAAGATAAAAAAGCAAAGAAATAATCCCTTGCTTTTTTATCTTTTGATATATTTATGCTGTATACTATGATTTTACTGACTAGATTTTACCTTTTTTGTCTTTTTTCTTAGATGAAAGAATCTTAAAAGTTTTGACATCAACCCATGGGTCGTTTAAAGCTGCCGAAAAAACACTTCCTGTTAATTCTACTTTGTCTCCACTCTCCAAATCTTTCATTTTTTCTACTTTATCTCTCTTAATCAACAATTTTAATTCTGATAATGGTATTACATAATCAGTTGAAACATCTGATCTTCTTAAAAGAAAAGAAATATACTTTTTAGAATCTCTAAAAGCAGGTTTATAGTCTAATCCTAACGTGGAAAATTTATCAAAAGTTCCAACAATCTTAATATTTTGAGACATATACGCTTGTGGATGTTTTACCAATTGCAATGGCGCAACCTCAGTCGTACAAACTTTTGTTGGGTCTTCTGCTGTTTTTGCAATGCTTGGTATAAAAATATTTAAACCTACCACGGCTGACATTAAAAGTGTACAAAGTTTCTTTTTAGCATTCATTTTATTTATTCTTCCTTCTCCTTGTTTATTTATACTACTCATCAATTAAATTTCCGATTACTCTTTTCAGAGATTAATTTTATCTTATTTAGCTTTAACATAATTAAACAATCTAAAAAAGATTTTATGGTTAGTAAGTAAGATGATATTCTTATATTAACATTTTTAAGCATAAAATTTCCAATATACTTTTTATACATCGAATTATTAATATTTACAAATTTATTAATTAATCCAATCTATTAATGCAGTATTACTTTTCCTTGGACTTCTTTTTTAGCATTTATACTATTTCTTAGTTTTTTAAATAATTCTGCTGCAGTACTGGCACTATAAAATTTACCTTTAGTTGCTAAAGAAGTACACTTTAGTTGAGCTATGGCTTCTGGCTCATCTATATCAAAGCCTATTACATCTATTTTAATATCTATATTTTGCCTTACTATACTCAAAACATACTCACAAGGGCTTCCGTCACATGTCTCCATACCGTCTGTTACAAGTATAATTCTTTTTTTACCGGAAACCCCTATAAAATCATTTTCTAGCGCTTGCTTTATGGAGTAAGTTATTGGAGTCCAGCCTTCGGGTTTTAAGGTAAAAAGCTGATCCGCTATATTTTTTTTATTATTATGCCCTATAGGCACTTTTAACTCAGAAGCCCTGCAACTTCTTAGACCTAGAATTCCTGACTTGTGCCCGTAAATTCTTAGCCCTATCCTTACATTTACTGGAATTTGCTCTAGTACCCTTATTATAACATCTTTAGCTATTTCAATTTTTTGTCTTCCGTCTATTTTGTCTTTCATGCTATAAGAGCTATCCAGTATTATTAAAATATTTTCCATATTACTTTCATTATTGTAGCTATAGTCATTCGCATTGTACGAACCAGATAGATCTTGAGCGAGCATGGTATTAAAAAAATGTGATATAGCAACAAGGGTAGATAATAATAAAACTTTGCCGATGAATCTGTTCATAGTAGCCACCTCTTTGCTTTTGTAAACTTATTTTGCAAAAAAACATCCTTAATGACTACCGCCTATTGTTTATTATTAGTTAATAATAAAAATCTCCGATAATTCCTTTTAGGTCTCATCGAAGATTCTTATTAATTGTTTTATAAAAAATTTAACTTTAATTAAATACCTAGAACATCTTTATACCAGGAGAACGTAGATACCTCTAGTCCATTAAATGTGGTTTTTACAGTTTGTTCTGTTAAATAGCTTTGAAATTCATCTTGTGACTTAGACATTCCTTCTGTTTTAACGCCCTTAGATACTTGTGTTTTTTCTTTTGTTAAAATTTTCATAACTACGTCTCCTTTTGTAATTATTTGTGTACAAAGTTATTTAAAAAAGTAATTTATCTAACTATCTAATTTACATAAAGCCATATTATTTTTAATAGCCCAAATAACTAGTTTTTAATACACCATACTCTCTATATTGCAATCCAATTTTAACATAGATCTTATCTGAATACTAGGACATTTAATGCAAAAGTTACAATTTTTTTTAAAAAGAAACCAATATAATAATCTTTATCGTTACTTTTATTAACTCTTTCTTTAGCTTATTAATATTGTTAATTTGTTTCTTAGATAAAGCCATTATTCAATTATAAGATTTTGCAAATATTGACAATTTTGGTTTAATTAAATTAATCTAATTAATTGGTGCGCTTTAGTTTGCTCATTATGTTATTAAGAACAGGTGAGTTCACTGTTATAGCATGATTAGGACTTTCTAAAGGAAGGTCTCCATATTTTTCTATTACTCTATTTGCCAATCTTTCTTTGATTGAGTCGTCATCAAAAAACAATTCTGTATAAAGGTTCACACCATCTTTTAAGATAGCAGCATCACTATTTTGCTTGAACAACTCTGGATACGCTAAACGATGATATCTGTTAGCCAATGTATTAAGCGCAAGGCAATCAAATTCTTCTTTTATGGATGAAATATCATCAGCATCTTTGGCATGACCACCTTCGTGACATATAGCCTCACTTATCGCTACAATTTCTAACGGATTTTTTGTATTTCTATATTTTTCATTAATAGTTATTCTGTTATTTTCTTTATCCCACTGGGCATGTGCCCCCTCACAATCCATTTTATCGAACTCGACTTTGATTTTATTGTTTTTTATAAACTCAGCAATTTCTTTTCCGTTATTAAATCTTACATTCACTCCAAGACTTTGCATGTACTTTATGTCTTGTGGATAAAAAACAATATTTTGCAATTCATTCATTGCATCATTTAAGGTATTGCCGGTCAATATCGGGGCTTGCGGAGTGGTATTTATTTGAGGATATACATAATTTTTAATGCTTTGGCTATAAAAAGGACTAAAAACTTGAAAAGTATTAGTAACATTGCTCTTAAAAGTTATTGAGCAACTGTCATCTTGCTTATCAAACATAATTTTCTTTATATTGTTATTCAAATGTGTAATTATCATTTAATAAACTTACTTCCTGTATCTGTCCCAATATAATAAAAACAAAATAATAAATAAATTGATAAGGAACTTAGTAAATATATATTTTTTTTAAAATAAAATTTTTATGCTATAATAAATTTGATCGTGCTACACGGGGAATTAGCGAATCCTTGCACCTGCATGCTTTAGCAGGGTGGAATGCCTATCATGAGGTATGATTGGTTTTGTGACTTCTTTTGTAGCTGTTGATATTCAAGTTTGATATGGCGTAAGCTGGTGAACCTTGTCAGGGCGGGAACGCAGCAGCAATAAGCCGTAACTTGCGGGTGTGTTAAATTTGAATGGAGGCTACTTAAGATAAGCATTATTGATTATATCAAAGGTAGGGCACGGTCATTTTTTATGCCTTTTAGTTTTCATAAAGCTAAAGCCATGGAGTATAATAATGAAGTATATAGACCACGTAAAAGTTTATCCAAGGCATACAGACTGTTATAATGTAGTTTGGCAAGGAAACTACATAGAATGGTTTGACCAAGGGAGGATAAATCTTTGTGAGCATGCAGGGCTGAATTTTAGAAAGCTTTATGATAACGGAATTTTATTACCCGTTGTTGAAATGAACTGTCGTTATAAAGCATCTGCGGGGTTGATGGATGAACTGGTAATTACAACAGAACTAAAAGAAGTAAAATATACTAGTGTTCAGTTTGAACAAACTATAACAAATAAACATACCGAACAAGAGCTAGTCAAAGCTTTTGTTAGAATCGTATCTACGGATCTGCAAGGTAAAATGAACAGAAAAATGCCTGAATTTCTGTATGAAAGCTTTAATAAATGCATAAATGAATCATTAAGTAAAAAATAAACAATTTAGAGATAATAATAAGTGTAGCTTAAAAAATGATTGATACCGGCAAAATATTTGAAGATTTAAGAAAAAAAGGATTTAGGATTACTCCACAAAGAGAAACTATACTTGAATTCTTGCTATCTATACCCGCAGGGGCACACTTAAGTGCAGAAGACCTTAAGGAATCATTGGAGCAGCAGAATATAAAAATAAGCTTGGCTACGCTATACAGGACCTTAAAATTTTTAACAGCAGAAGGCTTATTGCGAGAAATTGATCTGGGGGAAGATCATAAACACTATGAAATAATGAATGAAAATCAAGAGCATTTTCATCTTATTTGCATAAAGTGCAACAAAACTATTGAGTTTAATAGTGAAAAGCTTGTTGGGCTGACTCAAGAAATTGTTAATAACCAGTATAACTTTAATGTAGTTGATTATCAGTTTAAAGTCTTTGGTATTTGCGAAGATTGTCAGTCATAAAAAATAAGATTACGATGATGCAAACCTAGCTTTATCAGTAGACAATACTGGTATTTAAAATATTTTATTAATATTTGTATAAATTTGCTTTCACAGTCAGCTTTTGTTAATATTTTTTATAAATAAGTTTAAAAATTATATATAATTTTTTTTAGGAATTTAAGAATAAATGGTTAAAAAGGCATTAATTACTGGGATAACCGGCCAGACTGGTTCTTATTTGGCAGAGTTTCTTTTAGAAAACGGCTATGAAGTTCACGGTATTATTCGGCAGGCTAGTTCTTTGAATATAGAGCGGATTTACCACTTGTACAATGATCCTAATATATATGAAGAAAAGCTTTTTTTACACTATGCTGATTTATCAGAAAGTTCAAGCCTATATAAAATATTAGAAAAAGTGGAGCCCAATGAAATATATAACCTTGCTGCACAAAGCCATGTACAGGTTAGTTTTAACAATGCGGAATACACAGGCGATATAAACGGGATTGGCGCTGTTAGACTATTAGAATCAATAAAAAATGCTCAAATAAAAACAAAGTTTTACCAGGCTTCCACAAGTGAAATGTACGGAAAAGCTATAGAAATACCTCAAAATGAATTAACACCATTTTATCCAAGGAGTCCTTATGCTATAGCAAAGTTGTATGCACACTGGATAACTATTAATTATCGAGAAAGCTACAATATGTTTAATTGCACCGGAATACTTTTTAACCACGAGTCACCAAGAAGGGGTGAGAGCTTTGTAACTAAAAAAATTACAAAAGCCATCGCAAGAATTTTAGCAGGAAAACAAAGAATAATAAAACTAGGAAACCTTGATGCAAAAAGAGATTGGGGTTATGCAAAAGATTACATCGAAGCCATGTGGTTAATGCTACAGCAGGACAAACCTGATGACTATGTAATAGCTACGGGTAAAAGTTGCTCAATCAAAGAGTTTCTTTCTGAGGCATTTTCTTTGGTTAATATGAATTGGGAAAAATACGTAGAAATAGATCCACAATGCTTTAGACCCTCAGAAGTTGATCACTTGGTAGGTGATGCAAGCAAAGCAAAAGAAAAACTCGGCTGGACACCTACAACATCTTTTAAAGAGCTAGTGAAAATAATGTTAGAATACGATCTAAAGGCAGAAAGCATTTTAAAAAGTGAAGAATCACTTTGCACAGATTTTACTGACTCTATTAACTCCTAGTTTTTTAAAGTTTTTTTCTTAACCTAAAAATAAGTTTTTATAACATATTCTAAAGACTGTTTAATTGCTTCAAGCCTGTTAGTTTCAGTTTTAAACATTTCAATAGTTAAATACTTATTATAACCCATGCTTATTAATGTATCAGCAATAAGCTTATGATCTGTATTTAATGTACCAATTGGCTTTAAGTCTGGTTCGCTTATATGTATATGTTCAATATGAGCAAATGAATACTCTAAAGTTTTAACATAATCTTCGTTGTTAAGAGTCATTGCACCGATATCTAAATTTAAACCTAGGCCAGGTGAATTTATTTTTTTCAAAAGGTCAACCGTGTCTTTTGTTGTAGTTAAAAACTCACACCCATAATGCTTAGAAACAGGCTCTATACAAAATTTAATGTGGTTTTTAGCTGCATACTCACCAATATTAGAAAAGAAATCAACTGCAATACCAAGAGCAACATTCTTATCTGTATCAAAAAGTTTTCTATTTTGATATGAGCCAAATACAAGCTTATCAACACCAATACATGCCGCAAAATCAATGGTCTTTTTTAGCTGTTCTAGTGTTTTTTCTCTTGCTTCTTTAGTGTTAAATAGCTGTAAGTCAGGCTGCTTATGCAAAAGCGACTGCAAAGCAGTTATAAATATATTTTTTTCATTCCAAAATTCTAAAAATGCATCGACTTCAGGATCATTGGTGTTGCTAATATTGCTTGTTATACGCTGAGGAGTTGTATCAATGCTTTTTACATCCAGCTGATTAAGCAAATCAGCAATATATTTATCGTCTTCGGGTTCCCAAGCAAAAGAAGTTATAGATAATTTCATATGTTATTCCTTACTTAATAAAAAATGTCTCTCTCTTCCTCTATTTTACTAGAAAGACATCTTTTGGGTTTTAAATTATTTTTTTCCTCGTAAATTCTTGTTATCTCTGATATTAAAACGCCCAGTATTAAAATACAAACACCTGCAGCCTGCCCCGCCTGAATCTTTTCCTCCAAGATTATAATGGCAAGACCCATTACCATTATTGGCTTGCATATCGATAAAATAGAAACATAATTAGCCCCGATCATTTTGACCGACTGAACAAAAAACTTATTTGCGTATATCCAACAAATACTGCTCAAAAACAACATAGTCCAAAACGTTAAGTTGCTTTGTATTACAAGTTTTTTAAAATCTATAGGCAACAGAATCAAGCTCATAAATCCACAAACAATAAGCATATAAGTAGAAATCTCATCAGAAGATACAGTTTTAAGCTTTTTAGAGACTTCTTCCAGTTTAATTTTATAAATGCCGCCTGTAATAACAGCCAAGGATGAATAAACTATGCCAATAATATTATTTGTTAAATACATAAAAATTAACACGCCACAGAAAGCCATCCAAAATCCTAAATAAAAATACTTTGATAGTTTTTTGGATACTCTAAAAGCTTGGTATATTTCTGTAACAAGTGGTGTTAGTGCTAAAATTGCTGCAACTGTAATTATATTACAATATTTTAATGCAGTAACAGTTGCTAAAGTAAAACCTAGCAACAAAAACCCCAATAAAAGCAATGATCCTAAATATTTACCGTCGATAGGTAATTGGGGTCTATTTATAAAAAAAGTTAATATCCCTGTCATAACACCTAAAAGCCCCATCATGGACAATGACGGAATTTCTAAATTGTTAAAGCCGTGCGTAATAAAAACCGGCTTTAGTGACCCAAAAATCAACGCTATAACTACAAATACATAACCAAGATACTTATTCATTCTATAAAAAACCAAAATCTACTAATATTAAAATGCTTATCGCTAAACTTAATTATACTATACTAACTTAAAAATAATTTTCAGATTAAATTGTTTGCTGCATTGTTTAATCCTTTAAAGGTCTTATATTTCAATTTATTTTTTTATTTTAGAAAAATTTCTAACATGATTCTAATAATTTATTTATATTCTTTTAATGTACCCTTTATAAGATAAAATGGAACAACTTATTAGGGAATCAAGGGAAGAATATTTAATGATTGGTCAGAAGATTAATAGATATAATACAAACAGTAATATATTTAATAATTATAATCAAAGATCTTATACTACAAAAATTTCAAGCAGCCCAACCAAAAATAATCAGGCGCATTTTCATAAAAATAGCGATCAGATACACTTTTCAGGGGTCAGAATACCTAGTGCAACAGTAAACTTAAACTGGTTTGAAAGCTTCTGCTCCAAGTTAGCTAAAATAGGACAAACCAGAACAGAAGCACTTAAAGCTTCAACTGGTAAAGGGTTAGCAGCACCTGTGGCTATTTCTTTATATCCATCAAAAACAGATAAAGCATCTAGGGCTTACTCTGCAGCCCTACAACCTTTTGAAGGAGCCGTACGCTTTGGTGTTTTTCTTTTAACAGGATTGTTTATGGGACGTGCAGCTAAAGGATTAGCAACAAAAGGAATTCTTGGTAAATTCTTTACTGAAGGCTCTAAGGAAGTAGCAAAAGGGCGTGTAGACGTATTTAAAGACATCGTCACAGTAGGTGGAACAATTGCATGTGTACCGGCTACGTCTTCATTAGTAGATAAAACTCATCCAGTTGTAGTGCCTAAAGTTATGAAATCTTTTAATAGCATTAAAAATATTTTTAAAGTAAAATAAGAAGGTGCATAAATAATGTCAGTACAATTTAGACCTATAAAATCTTTTAAAAATTATATTGACAAGGCTGCTAGCGATCATAATTTTCATATTAAGACTATGATAGTATCTTCTGCAGCGATTGAATTATACCAAAACGGCATGGATGCACGAAAAGCATTAAAAAATAAAAAATTACCAAAAGATGAAAGAGATTACATTGCATCTTACAAGATAACTAACGGGCTCTTAGCTTTTGCAACAGAAGCGACGGTAGGATGCGTTTTAGCAAATGACAAAGTACAAAACAGACTGGCTGATATTTGCTTTAAGCGATTAAAAAATACCCCAAAAATCTTTGATAAATGCGCAAAAGGATTAAAGTTTTTGTTTTCTCTTTTAGTTGCATCTGTTTTCTTAAGGCGATTAATCGTTCCGTTTGTTTCGACCCCATTGGCATCAAGAGTTAAAGATAGAGTTATAGAAAAAAATCAAAAAAAAGAAAAAGTAAACTGCTTTGCGTGGAAATAAAAATATCTTTTATAGCTCGTTAAAATTTAAAATATAAAAAATATTTTTATTTTAAGAAAGATAACACTTTTTTTTATATTTTGCTTTTACTATAATGAATGAATCAGACTAAATAACTTGGTAAAGAACAATAATGATAAACAATGCAGTTCTCTCAAAACATACCAAAGTAAATAAAAAAGTAAGCTTTAAACAAAATATAGCTACTAGGCAACAACCTGCCGCTTACAGGCAAGCGCCACCGTCGCAATATGTTAACTATAAGCAGCCTAAAATTAATGATTATAAAACGCTGGGTGAAGGGCTTTTAGTTGCTGGCGGTACCATTACAATTGGAGTTTTAAGTTTTTTGGTAGGCAAAACTACGCATAAAAAACCAAACATAAAGGTAATAGCTGAAAAGACACTAAAAGAAGTACATCCAGCACCAAAAGCTGTACCTAAAACTCCAAAGGTAAGGCCTGAAGCTCCTAAAACTCCACCATCCCATCCAAAGGCAATACCAAAAGCACCTAAAACTACACCTAAAATGCCAAAGGCAGTACCTAACGCAACTGTAGGTATAGAAAATATTATCAATAATTTACCAAAATCAACCAATGATGGCCAGTTAAAAAATCTTGATCAATTAGACAGAATTAAAGATGCTAGCCTTATAGAGAGAGCAAAAGCTTCGGATACTAGCAAAGAAGGTGAAATTTTATTTCAAGACCCAATGTACCATAAAAGCTTAAATGACAATTTAGATCAATTTGCACTCACCTTCAATCATTTTGCACATCAATACGACAATATGACAAAAAATGAAGTAGCCCAAGGTAGATTAGCGATGTTGGTATATGATCATATTTATAAATCTATGCCCTATGCTCCACAATATCTATTAACAGGAAATGAGAATATATTAAAAGATGAAGTAATACATTTAGGTGAATTTATCAGATTAAAATCAGGAGTTTGTCGTCATAGAGCTGCTTTAGGGGACGTTATGGGAGATGAAATAAAAAGCAACTTTAACAATATAGAAGTTGTGACAAGGTCTAATGGTGGGCATAGTTGGAATTATCTCATATTTAATAGAAAGGAAGCTATAGCTGAACAACAAATATTTAAAATCGATACAATTTTTGGAACAATCACAAAATACAAAAAAGGCTATACTCCACCAGAGTTAGCTCAACAACCAATAGTATAAAGCAAGTCGACTCGACACTCACTCTAACGGCGACAATAATAAAAAATAACCAAGCACAAAGGCCGTTTAACTAGTGTAAATCAAAGAATTAGGTAATTAACCATGGCTACGCAAGCATACATGCCACCAACTGTTACCCCAAGAATACCAGAGGAATTAAGGGCGCAAGCAGACTGGATTTTAAACGATGCACAAGTATCACGAAAAGGCACTGAAGAAATGTTTCAAAGACAGCAAATTAAAAGAGGTGCCCACTCATTTGATGTAAAATCTGAAGAAGGTCAAAAGGCTTTTAATCAAGCAATTATTGATGAATTCAAGGCTAAACAAGCAATGTTATCTATAAAAAAGCCAAAGACAGAAGGCCTAAAGAGCCTTGGACAATTAACATATTTAACCGCAAAAGAACCTGAAATGTTATTCAAGGCTTTTTTAAACCCAGAAACAGAAGAAGAAGAACGCAATAGTATTGTACTCAGGCATATAGATGCTGGAAATGACATTGATCTTGGTAATAAGAAAGAGGTTGACAAGGTTGTTTCTCAATACAAAGAAGAAGAGCGCAATAGGATTATACTCGAATATATAGAAGCTGGAAATGAAGTAAATTTAGATAATCAAGAAGAGATTGACAGCATTGTCGCAATGGAAAAAGAAGAGCGTAATAAGGTCATAAAAGGATATGTAGAAAATGGACAATTGCGTGACCCTACCAACAAAGATGAAGTAAATAAAGCCCTTGTTAAATATTTTCAAAGTATGGCAAGTAGAGAGTCCGGTGAGGTTTTAATACAAAACCCTAATGAATCTAATTTAGCTAGTAATTTAGAAGAGTTTTCCAAAAAATTTAATGAACTTAACTTTAAAGACCCAACAAATAAAGAAATTGCCATCTTGGTACATAACCATATTAAAGAGACTTTTCCGTATAATCCTCAAGAATTATTAACTACTCGGGAAGGCTGGCTAAAGGGGAATTTTATTCACTTAGGTGAATTTATTAGGCATGAATCTGGTGTTTGCAGGCATAGAGCGGCACTGGGTGTTAATATGGGGCAAGTCATTAATGAATTAAGGAACGATATTCAAATTGTACCAATATATGATGAAGCTCTAAATCATACTTGGAATCAGCTTATGTTTGATAATGGCAAATCTAATCAAGAAATATATATAATCGATACACTTGACTTAAAAGGACCTCTCAAACTAAAGAAAAAAACAAGAAACAGTAAACAGCAAGGAATCTAGTTAATTATGACGAGACATAGCCTCTATGCTGCATTAACGTATAAACCTAAAGGACGTAGATTTAATCCCAATAAGCCCAAATCCATTACTGCTACGCCACAACAAGCTAAAGCAGACAGCAGTGCACCTCAACAGAATTCAACTGCAGTACTTAAGGCCAGGTATAAAGCAGAATAAGCAATTCAAGCATCAGCTTCTTCAAGTAAAGATGCAGGTGGTATAAAAAATCTTGATGAGCTAACCCCAATAACTGATCCAAATGAGATAGCAAATGCAATTGGGTGTAAAGCGTAAAATAGAGTTGACCCCTTATCGGAAAGTACAACTGCCCCCTTAAGAGTTAGTTAGTAGTAAAATTCTTTCATAAGTTAAATTAGCTGTGAAAGGGTTATAGATAAGTATGATAACGATGGAAACCTGTAATAAAGTAAGGGAATATAGATTAATAAAAAAAATTGCAAGAAAGCAGTATTGCAATCAAAATATACTTATTGAATCAGTATATGGAAGAAAACTAAGAATCCATAAATAATTTTATATTTTCCCTGTAAATACCCTGTTTTTTAGTTTAAAAAGGAGAAGAATGCTGTCAGGCCTGCAAGCACCACAATGGTAAACCTGTTATCTGGTCAAAACCTCTATATAGTTCTGGTCCATCAAAAGATTGAATTATAATTTCTGCTGCAAATATACTAGTGCCAGGCATTAAATGTCCGCCGTAGGTCTTGCCTTCTTTATCGGAAACAATTAAATGAATATGAGCAAAAGGCTCCCCATCTTTTAATGAAATATTTCCTAATCCGCCTACAATTTCAAACGGTGTAAATCTATCATCCTTTTCCTTTATACCTATCCCTTTTACCCCTGGTATAAAACAAGAATATTTATGAGTCTTTTGATCATAAAAGCCTAATTTTACGTTTGATACAGCGCCTATTACAGAAACTAATCCTGCTTTTATATTATTTTCTTTACAAGTTTTATTTATTTCTTCTAATAAGTCAGCCTGGTGCTGTAAGCGCCCCATCAAAATTTTATTTAACTTGTATTCACTTATGACCATAATTTTCTCCTTTTTTTAAAAAAATAGACTTTTAAGATTATCTTTTTTTATAGTATATATGATATAAATTATATGGTAAATCTATTAATTTTTAATAGAAATTTTAGTAATTTATTTAAATCAGGTTTTAATATGTCTAACGCTGATCCAAAAAATAATACATTTATTAATTATTCAGAAAAATTTTATAACCTTTTAAACAATTCAATTAAAGATATGGTGCATACGGTCCTGGTGGTTGATGATGAACCTGATAATATAATGCTTTTAAAAAGAGCACTTAGAAAAAGCAGGGGCTTAAATTTAATAACGGCCAATAATGGAGAAGAAGCTCTAAGAAAGGTTAGAGAACTAAATGGTCATCTGACTTTGATTGTAAGTGATCAAAGAATGCCTAAAATGACCGGCACAGAGTTTATGAAGATTATAAATAATGAATACCCTAATATAATGAAAATTGTATTGACTGGCTATTCTGATGTGGATGCAATGATTGATGGCATTAACGATTGTCAGTTAAATTATTTTTTAATTAAACCTGTTGATTTGCAAGAATTAAAACTAATAATTAGTGAATGTATTAGTCTATTTGAACTAAAATTAAGTAAAAGTATTTTATCTAAAGATTTAAAAGAATTATTTTTTACCACAATAAAATCTATATCAAGTGCACTGGATGCTAAAGATACTTACACTCACGGTCATTCTCACAGAGTTACGCTTTATTCTTTGATTCTGGCGAAAGAGTTGTGCGTTGATGATAGTATGATGGAAGAAATTGAGACAGCAGGACTTTTGCATGATATAGGAAAAATAGGCATATCAGAAGACATATTGTGCAAGCCTGGTAAATTGACAGACGATGAATATGAGACAATCAAAAAACATCCTATTATTGGTAAAAAAATATTAGTGGGTATCAAAAAATTAGACAAAGTACGCGACTGGATAGGCTCTCATCATGAAAGATGGGATGGGAAGGGCTATCTTGAAGGGTTAAAAGGGGCAGAAATACCTATGCCTGCAAGAATATTATCAATAGCTGATACTTATGATGCAATGACTTCTAATCGCTCTTACAGAAAAGGCTTACCACATGAGGTTGCTTCAGAAGAAATCAAAAAATGTTCAGGATCTCAGTTTGATCCTGATATAGTAAAAATTTTCATGAAGGTTGAGCATATATTTAAAGAAGCAATAAAAGATCCTATTGAGTATTACAATAAATATAGTATTTTAAGTAAATCTTTAGATCATAAAGAATAATAAAATATTATAACCTGAAAGACCTTTTTATCCATTTCTTAAAACTGTTTTTGCGTGATTTTTTTGAATCAATTACTTTAATTTCATTTTGGGCTTTGCTTGAAGGTAAATTATTTAGTATTTTTTCATTCTTTGATGGACTTTTTATGTGGTTTACTGTTACTTCGTTTTCATTTTTTTCATTTACTTCTTTAGAGTATTTTTTGTGATATATTACTATTTTGCTTCTTGTATCCTTGGCAGGATTTTTAATTATTTTTTTATACACGTTTGAAGATATTTTTTTTGATATTTTCCTCGAAAAGGACTTTAATTTATAAGATACAGTTACATTTTCCCTTGAGTGGGTTGTGGGGAATTTAAAATTTTCTACCGGAAAATACTTAGAATAAAGTTTTTCCCATAATATTAATCCTGATTGAGGATCAACCAGTGTGGCTGTTATGTATAGCTTATAAACAGGTTTAGTTTCTCTACCAATGGGTACTTTTGCAAAGTATCTGAATTTTCTCTTGAGAAAATAATTTTGTAAGTCAAAATCACCAGATATTAGTAAAACTCTATTCGCTTTTATTTGTTCGCATAGGAAAGAGAGAGACTCATAGTCAAGTTTATAATCAGACTTGTACTCAGTTAGTAGCTTATGATGGATTTGTGCAAGTTTTGAGTTCCCGGGTAGGCTATTAACAAATTCTGTGTCGATTATATTAAGGCCTGGCTTTTTTAATAAGAAATTATTGATGTCATAAGAGATGATTTTTAATATATTTGGGTCTATTGATGATGCAGAACCATTTACTTGTTCATCTATTGGGAAAATTACCAGGCTATTTATTGATTCGTAAGATAATGCTGAATTATTAAAAATTAAAACGATAAAGATAAATGGAAGAATTAATTCTTTTTTCATTAGGCACCTCTCACTCAAATAATATCATTTTAATCAAGCAATTACTTACTTTTTATTATCTACTATTTTTTTATTTATAAAATTTATTATATAATGTTTAGAAAAAATTTAAAGCTTTAAAACTTTATTTTAGTTATTTTCAGTATAGCAGCTATAACAAGAGAAAAAAACAAGCAAAAAAATATTATAATAAAATACTTGCGTCAAAATTTTTTCTATGATATTAATATAGTTGTTGGTAGGGGCTATTAGCTCAGGTGGTTAGAGCGCACGCCTGATAAGCGTGAGGTCCCTGGTTCAAGTCCAGGATGGCCCATTTAATAAAAACTAAATATGGGGATATAGCTCAGTTGGTAGAGCGCCTGCCTTGCACGTAGGATGTCAGGAGTTCGAGTCTCCTTATCTCCAATTTAAAGTCGCTACCTGTAAGGATT
>JANQFW010000106.1 GCA_028277625.1 Candidatus Gastranaerophilales bacterium
TTCTTTAGAGTTAGAAATCTAAAATGATTACCCGCGTTGTTAAGGTAATCGCATTTTTTACCAACAGCGCAAGCTGTTTTTTTATTGGATGGTGTAATAACTTGGGTATTTAAGCTTTTGCTGGTTTATTTGATGCATTTTTAACAATATCAAACATTTCACTAACAAGCTGTTTTCCTCCTTTAATACCATCATTAAAAGCTTTGGCAAAGGCTTTTCCTTGAATAGCATCAATTAAAGTTGGGCCAACTCCAGCTAAAGCAATTGCCCCTACAGCGGGAGGGAAAACAGCTGCTGCTCCCGCTGCTGCAATTGCACATGCCAACAATTTGATAATAGCTTTCCATTTTTCTTTTTTAGCTTTTTTATCAATACGCTCATAAAAATCTTGTAATGAATCTTGTTCACTATCTTTTAATAATTTTTCAATTTCCTCTCGTAGTTCTTCATCACCTGTACTATTCATTGCATTTAGTAATAATGCTCTTGTGTTCGCTTGTATGCTTAATGAGTTTTCTTTTATGCCTTTAAGCTGATCAATTTTAATCGCTTCATTATCTTTATAATGCTCAATATACTTGTCAATGTTGTTTGAAATATTTTCCAGTGTTTGATTTTGTCCGTCAGTATTAATACTTATCTTATCTAAAAAAGTATTTACGCGCTTTAATGCATCATTAATATTCATTATATGTGCATTAATATTATGTTGCAGTTCTATTTCAAGAAATTTTTTACTCATAAATTTTTTTAAAGTACCTTCTTTCCAATCTTTTGATACTTTGTGAGATACAAGCTCAAGCTCTTCTTTAGGTATTGAATTTAAAAAATTAAACTTCTCTTCATCTGTTTTCATAACAACGGTATCTTTACCCAATGCGGTTATATATCGATTTGCAAGATCTTTATTTTCTTTTATTATTTCTGGATTTATATTTTCTTTGAACGATTGAGATATAAGCTTAAACATTGATTTATTATTATCTTCAAAAGATAATAATAAATCAATTGCTTCTTTTTTAAGAATTGCATTGTTACTTAAAATCATTTTAAAATTGATATCATCTTTATATCTTACAATGAAGTCTTTTTGTTTAATGCTCTCCAGCGAGATATCATTAATTGCATTTAACACAGTTTCATTATTTTCTGTGCTTAGTTTAGTATTCATTGAGTGTAATTTTTTAATATTTTTATTCGTAATTTTATTTAATATTTCTATATTATAGAATTCTTGAGCTTCTTTTAGTAAGCGAATCCAAGCACTTTCTGCATTGTAGGAATTACAGGCAATTGCTCGTTTAAACAACCTAAGCTTATATTTTGTTCTACCAGCTTCAAGTTGATTTGATAACTCAATTTTATTGCTCAGCAACTTAAATATAAAGTCAACTTTTGATGATATTTTGGTGTCGTCAATGTTTCCAAATATAGCTTTATAGTCTTTTAATGGCGAAAATACTTCCGCGTCTGATTTTTCTCGGGTAGTACTTTTTTCATTAACTAATTCTTTAGTCACTTTAAAAGTATTACCTTGTATTTTGAAGATATCGTTTTGACTTTTAACTTTATCGGTTACAACATAAAAGAATAACTTACTATTTTGATAGTCTTTTAAAAGACTTTTTTGCGCTTCATTAAAGTCAGGATCATTATCAATTATATCTTTATAAGCCTTTTGAGCGGTTTGGACCAAAGTGTTAGTTTTTCTACTTGCTTTTATAGTTTCTTCAACTATTTTATCAGCATTATTTTCATCTGCTATTAATTCTTCAACCTTTCCTTGCTTCATTCTTTGAGTTAGATACTCATTAGACTGTCCTTCTCCTTCAATTACATCAATCCAAAAATCAAGAATATTTTTATCAGCTATTTTTTTATTTTGATACTCACCTGTTTGTAATAAATTTTTAATAGTATCTTTATTAAAGCTTTCAGATTCTTCTAGCTCTTCTATGTCACTGTTATTTAACCTATTCAATTCAACAGGTAAAACATTTTGTACATATTCATTTGCCGTAGTAATAATTAATCTACATTTATCAAATTTAGATAATTCATTAATTTTAGCTAGTTTTTTCTCAGGAGTCATAGTTTTACTATTTTTACCAAGAGCATTTAGCCAAAAATCTGTTAAGTTTTTATTTCCTAAATTTTTATTTGTTAACCAATATGTAGTAAATTTAGTGTTGCTAGATTGTGTTGATTGATCTAATCCTAATGCTAAGGATTGAAGGGTATTAAATACAAATTTATCATATAATTGCCCAATCTTTAGCATATCGCTAGAATTTTTTTCTAGTTTTTTTATTCTTTTAGCTGAGTTTGGATGATAAGACATAAATTTTTGTATATTTAAGTATCTTCCATTATTTAAAATATAAAAATTGTTTATATATGCAGGCTCTGGTATAATGGTATATAGCAGGCTATTTATTTTTTTATTCCAAATATTTTTTATTTCTTGAAATTTTCGTTTTTTAGCTATTTCTTCTTTTTCTTTTTCTTTTTCTTTTTCAACTATTTTTTCTTTAGCAATATTGTCTAATATATTTATACTAATATGTGCATTCTTTTTGATAATATCATTACTACTTAAAGTCAAAGGGTTTAAAGCTTTTATTATTCTGGAACTCATAAACTCGTGAGCTACTCCTATAGACTCTAAACTTTTGATTGCTGTTATTTCTACATTATTATCTTTTTTTCTATTATCATAAAAAATAATTTGTGCCAATTCTTTTATTCCTAGCCTTTCTAAAGTTTTTTCTACTGAGTCTTTACCAATGGAGTATTCGTTAGTAACCATGGATTTAAGTATCTTAACTATTTTTGGAGCTAACTCTTTATGCACTATTCCTATCAAGGCTAAACTTTCAGCTACAATTTCTCTAGTTTTAAAACCTTCATCAGTAAAGACTCTTATTCTTCCATCAGGTCCAAATTTTTTACATTGTTTAATCGCTTCGGTTAAACCTGGAGTCAATTCTTTATCGGTTGCTCTTTTTTTTGAGGCTGCCAAAGAAACTCTAATTCTAAAATCTTTATCAATAGCCATAGTTTCAAGTGCATCAACTGCTCTTGGTGCTAACTTTTTATTAGACGTTCCTAACTTTTCCAAATTTTTTGCTATAGATATTCTTAAGTCTTCGTCATTAAATGTTACCATATCTTTAAGTATTTCAATTGATTCTATAGCTATTTTTTCATCTAATCCCTTATCTGCCATTTTAGTAAGACTTTCTGCTAAGGCTGTCTTAACCTTAAAATCTTCACCATTGGATAAAATTTTAAACAACTCCACCATTTTAGGAGTCATTTCAGGTTCTATTGTTTTTAGGTCATACCTTTCTAAATCTCTTAATACGGTCATTTGGATGTCTGGAGAACGAGACTTAGCATTTTTTGTGAGTTTCTTTAAAGCTGTCTTATTAAGCTCTCCTCCAAATCCAATAAATTTTTTTACTATATGCTTTGAGGCAATACCAGTAAAATTTAAATTGCTACTTTTGGTTATAATTTTATTAATATTAGCCATATAGTCGGCGACTTTAAAATAATCCTGACTTGATTTTTTATATAAGCTACTTGACTTTCTTTTTTCTCGATTATTACTTTTTTTATCTAAATTTTTTCCTGCAATATTTGATCTAAAACTTATTGTTGTCATCATTTTTTCTTTATTCTCCACGCATAAGCTTGCTTTAGTTTATTTCAATCTTCCTTATTTTTTGCTAGAAGTTAGTACCTACTATATTTTTATTTTGTCCAAATTTTTCTAACTACATGAAACTTATCATAAACAGTATATTTTTTGAAAAATAATAATACCCTCTTAAATAAAATTTACAATGATTTATTTATTAACAAATATTATTAAATCATATTAAAATTTAAAATATATATAAATAATTTAATTTTTCTTGATAGTGTTCAATAAATAAAAAACAACGAGGCTGCGTCTGAGTGAGTTAACCGAATTTTTTAAAACCCGAAAAAACATTAACCCAACTCTCAAATTATTTTGTATAATTATTTAAAATAGAGAGTTAGAGGTGATTATGATTTTAGGATAGTTACTATATTATTCAATATAAAACAAATAGACAACCTGGGATTGTTTTAATTTTGGAAAATGAACATGATGTTAGATATCTCGAAAGACTATTAACTGTTACAAACAGAGGGAATATAAAGGTTTGGATTTTAAAACCAGAGTATTTGAAAGATGAAAGATAAGATTTTATTAGATAAATTACTAGATTTTGTTAAAAAGCATTGGATTCTAAGCTCAGTTATACTGATAGCAATAGTAGGTATATTAATAACTCTAATAAATCTTTGGTGCTCTTATGGCGATGTTAGCTACGACTTTTATGATATTAACTTGGATAACTCAAAAAATATTGAAAATAAAAAATTACATCTCTCAATGATTAAAGATAAATCTGAATTTATCTTTAAAATTTTAACTGGTATAATCACCATTTTTGTTTTTGGTGCAACAGTTTGGAGGCTAAAAATTGCAGATGATAATAAAAAAATTGCGGATGAAAATCATAAACTTGCAAAAAAACAAGAAATTAATGAACGCTACGCAAAAGCTATTGAACTATTAGGTGATAAAAGCGAGGCTGTAAGAATAGGAGCCTTGTATACACTTGAGCAGTTGAGTAAGGAAAATGGAGAATATTTTGATATTTGCTTAGAAGCTATCGCTGGATATGTACGCCATGAAAGTAACTATGGTGAAAAAATGATTACTTTTAGAGATAAATTTGATAAATGGCTCAAGGAAAAGAATTCATATTATGAGGCTAAAATGTATTACGAAGATACCAACCAACTTGATATTAATGGTGAGCCTATGGGACTTTATAAGCCTAGAATGCCTAAAAACTATTTACCTGAAGATATTATTACAGCAGTTAATATTTTAAGTAGAAGCAAAGCTGGAACTAAACATAATTTGAAGAATATTGACTGGAGTAATATAGATCTTAGTACAACAAGTATTGAATTTAAAAATATTGATTTTAGCGACTCTATATTTGTAAGTACAAAGTTTTCTCCAGATATAAATCTTTCTACTTGTTGTTTTCGTAGGTCTAACTTGAAAAAAGCTTCATTAATTAGGGCTAAACTTGAAGGAGTTAATCTAAGATGGGCTAGATTAAAAGAAGCTGACCTAAGAGGAGCAAACTTAGAATCTACTATATTTAGACATGCGAACCTAATTGAGGCTAACTTAAGTAAAGCTAAACTAAAACATACTAAATTTAGATTTGCCGATTTAGTCAGAGTGAACTTAATTAACTCTGAATTAATTGAAACTGAATTAGAGGCTGAACTTACGCAAGCCTATCTAGATAAACAAACTTTTTTCAAATTTAAAGATAATTTTAAAGGTTGGAGTTTTAATGATAAGGATAAAGAACTTCATTTTAGTAATGGCTGTACACTAACTTTAGAGAAACATATAGGCTACTTAACTAAAGCCCCAAAGCAGCAGGAAGCAAAAAAAGATGATAATTCTTCCTATCGAAAAAATTATCATCAAGAATAAAATGTATAAATATAATTTCTATCTGAATCAGGAAATTATGTTAAGAACCCGTTTGCCCTGCCCCCCCCCCAGTGTTAATGTATTAAGTTTTACTACCTCAAATGCAACTAAATATACTAGAAAAAATATTGCAACAGTTTCAGCAACTAATAAAACAAGAAGTAAAAAGCTTGCAACTGCCTTTATTATAAGAATTTGCCGAATAACTTGAGATTTTGACTTACGTTCAAAGAAAGAATCATGTTCATTTAACATATCTATTCGTTTATTCATATTATCCATTTGACTTTTAAATAATGCCGTTAAGCTGCCTAAGAGGCTGTCTGAAAAGTATTAAAAAATAGGTAAAAATATTGTTAGGAATGTAACAAAGGAGAAAAGTCTATGTCAGCAAATTACCCTAGCAATTTA
>JANQFW010000107.1 GCA_028277625.1 Candidatus Gastranaerophilales bacterium
AAAATCCATTCCTTTCCTATTTTTTAGTTAATAAAAATAAAAGCGAATACATGTATTAAAGGCAAAAAATATGCCATGATAAATGCCTTTATCGAAAAATATTTATTATTAATATATTTAGAATTATGGATATGGCGTTCTTATGTAAACATATGTTACAGTTTAAAATTAATAGGAGTCAACTTGACTCTTTAAAATTGGCTTTAGAATTATTTTAGATCAAATCATATAGAAAAATACAACAGCATGGGGCTGTATCAAAAGTCCTTTTATAAAGAAAAACGCATCATTTTCGAGCAGAAAGCGATGCGTTTTTTGTATATAATATTCCTTAATCAAACAACCACATTATCCTAAGGAATAAATACACATGATAAAATACAAGAATTATGATCAAAATCAAGATTTACTTCTTCCTCCTGACCTAAATGCAATGATTGGAGAAAAAGAATTAGTTCGTATAGTAAACCAAGTTATTGATCAAATAGACTCAAGCATATACAAGGATGTTTTTAAGGGAGGTGGTTGCCCATCTTATAACCCCAGAATGATGCTCAAAGTAATTATTTATGGCTATTGTTGTAAAGTGTATTCCTGCAGAAAGATAGCATTAAGTCTTAAGCGTGATATTTGCTTTATGTGGTTGAGCGGCATGCAGTATCCTAACTTCAATACAGTAAACAGGTTTAGGAGTATTTACTTCAAAGATATTCTCGTAAATGTATTTGCAGAAGTAGTTATGTTTCTTATTGAGAATAGTTATATAACTACAGAAGATTATTTTGTTGATGGAAGTAAATTTGAGGCCAATGCGGGCAAATACAGTCATGTATGGAGAAAGAATACTGAAAGGTTTTCGCAAAAAGTAAAAGAAAGAGCCAACACAATTATAAAAGAGGCTGATGCCATAAACGAATCAGAAGAGTTGTTTTACGATACTAGAGATCTTCCTGAAACAGGGGCAGGTAATAACCTTACAGCTGAGTCTATTAAAAAATCAGCAAAAGCGATAGCTGATAAAGTAACCAGTGAAATGACAAAATCTCAGCAGAGAAAAATACTGTCTAAAAGCAAGTCACTTTTAAAAGAAGCAGATAAACTAGAAAAATATGATAATCAGAAAGCAATACTTAACGGTCGAAATTCCTATTCAAAGACAGATGAAGATGCAACTTTCATGAGGTTGAAAGATGATCTTCTCAGAGCAGCTTATAATGTACAGGCAGGTACGCAGAACAGTTTTGTTACAGGTTTTTCAATAAGCCAAAACGCAAACGATGCAACTGCTTTTATAGATCACATGAAAAAGCGAAAAGAACTAAAACTTCCTGAAGTAAAAACTGTTACAGCAGATGCAGTTTATGGTACAGAAGAAAACTATAGCTATATGGATAAAAATCTACCTCAAACGAGGTGCTACTTGAAATACCCAACTTTTTATAAGGAAATGAAAGGTAAACTTCCAGCTTTCCATAAAGATAATTTTGCATATATTACTGATGAGGATCATTATATCTGCCCTGGAGGGAGAAAACTTAAATTTCATGAAATAAAAAATACTACAACAGCTTCTGGATACAAATATTCTACAAGAATTTATAAGTGTGTTAGTTGTGACGGATGTAAGTTTTCAGAGAAATGTAAAAAAGCTAAAGGATCTAGAAAAGTTGAACGAAATATTAAACTCGAACAATACAAAAAATCTGTAAAAGAAAATCTATGCTCGGATAAAGGAATAAAGCTTAGAAAAAGAAGAGCTCCTGAAGTTGAAACAGTATATGGAGACATTAAGCAGAATATGGGAATAAAGAGGCTGTTTTTAAGAGGAGTAGAAAAAGTTGAAGCTGAATTCTCTCTAATTTTTACCGCTTATAATATTAGAAAAATGGCATTGGCTCTTTGAATGAAGAGCTACTAAACTGCTTTCACTTTATGACTAACATAAAAATGGTCTTAATTAAAAACCAGTAGGTTATAGGTGACTTAAAATATGCTTTAGATATAAAAAATTAGTGATTTTAAAAACAGCTAATAAAAAATAAAGGAGCTGAACAAAAAAACTTTTGATACAGCCCCAACTCTAAACTAGTACAGTTACCTACTTTGCGGTAAAAACATACCCTTGGGGATATTGTTTAATTGTTAGTCCGTAATAAAGATGCCCAAGTATTTTGCCGTTGAGTTCTAAGATATTTGGTAAGTGACCCCATTTTTTGAAACCAAATTTTTTAAGTAGCTTTATACTTTTTATGTTGTTGTCTATTAATATTGCAAAAATATTCTTTATTTCCAGTTTTGGACATTTTCCTATAGCATGAGTTAATAATAGTGTTGCTACTCCTTTACCGTGGTGTTCGTAATTTACATAATAACTTACTTCTGCTGTAAAGCGGAGAGCTATTCTGCCGGGACGATAAGGGCTTAAGGTTAAATATCCGATGACAATATTATTTTCCTCTGCAACGTATATAGGGTATTTATCCGGTAAATGCTCATTGAACCAGTTTAACTTTTCATTAACTGTATACGGATTTAAATCTGCTGTTTTTTCACCATCGTATATAGCCTGATTGTAAATATTAACAATTGATTCCAGATCATTAATTTTGGCGAGTCTTATGTTCA
>JANQFW010000111.1 GCA_028277625.1 Candidatus Gastranaerophilales bacterium
GGATATCCTTTATTCATTGTCTTTTTCCTCTATTTTTACATAGAGACTTAGACTATTTTTTTAGACTATTTGTTTCTTTTTTAACCAGATAGCTTCTTAAAATTAAATATAAAACCGAAGACCTACACCTGCGATAAGCCTGATAAATTTAAAAAAGGGACACCAGAAAGAGCTATAGCAAGCTATTTATATGCTTGGAAAAATCAGGACTGGAAACAAATGGTAGATTTTGCACAAACTCATTGGGTGGCAAGAGAAAAGGAACCTATTGAACTGCTAAAAGCTTGGTATGACTTTAAAGATTTAAAAAGTTTTAGCTTAAAGAAAATAGGGGCTTCTAATGGAGTAGTGGCAAGAATTACTTGTGTAGTTAAATATGAGGCTTTTACTAATAAAATAGATACAAAAGAAATCACCGCAAATGTAATAAAGGAAAATGGTAAATGGGGTGTGAATCCTTTATCTGTACTGCAAGAAACTTTAATTTCGGAAGAAAAACTTTAAATAGATAAAATAAAAATTTTATAATCTTAGAAAACAGCTTTACGGCTGTTTTTTTGTTACTTGCTAGAAAGTGTATTAGCTTCTTTTACTTCTTTGCTTCAAGTCCCTTTAGTAGAAATTTCAGATTTTCAAGCGCGCTAGAATCCCCGTTTAAAGCCTTTTCCACTAAGTAGTGAATTTCCAGTTTGTCTGGAGGAAGTCTTTTTAGCACCTCCTCTACTGGGTCACGTTTTCTATCATCCAGCAGTAGATATTCCGCAGAATAGCCCATGCTCATGAGTTTCTCTATTACGTCAGACCTGGGGTGTTTTACTTTTCCGCTTTCTATATCTCTAATAGTAGAAGCTGGTATCTTGGATATTTTTGAGAATCCATTAATACTTAACTCTAATTTTTCTCTTATTTCTTTAATTCTTTCGCCTATCATAATTCAATCTTGCTTATTTTTAAATAAAAAAACATATAGTGGCAGATTTTCCGCTTGACAATGATAGAAAAATCGCTTACTATTATCACATACCTAAAATTTATATCAATTGCATGTCGGTTAAACGCTGGGTTTAAATTCAAGGTATAAAAGTTTTAGAGGATTACGACATATAGAAATCAATATGAAATTCATATTAATTTTATGTATGTCAAGGAATAAGGTAACACAATGAATGAGAAAGATCAAAAGAATGTAAATATTTGTATCGGGCTTCATCCTGATATTCTGAAAAATATTGATTTTATAGTCAAAAAAGAGAAATTAACATCCAGAGCTGAATATCTTAGGGAAGTAATCGGCAACGATTTAAGGCAAAGAAAAGTCATTTAAAAAGTATTCACAATTTAATCAAATAAAAAAACTCTTGAGAAATCAAGGGAGGGTGAAGAACACCCTAAAGAGAGAGGAGAAATAAAAAAATGTTCCAATTACAAGATTATACATATCCAGAAGATAACAAAGAAGCTCAAGTCTTCATGTGGATGGATCATCCAATTAGAGCTGTAAATCAAGATGATGAAGTTTGGTTTGTAGCGAAAGATATTTGTGAAGCTTTAGATGTTGATAATTCAAGGCAAGCTTTAACAAGACTTGATGAAGATGAAAAGCTAACGTTGTTAATAATGACATCAGGTCAAAGAAGACAGATGAAAATCATTTCACTCTCTGGATTGATAGCTTTAACCCTCACATCAAGAAAAGAAGAGGCTAAACCTTTTCAAAGGTGGGTAAGAAAAGAGGTTGTGCCTAAAGTTCTTAAAACTGGCAGTTATGGTAATACAAAATTGATTAATTCTTACGATGATGTACAAACTATACTACTAACCGCCAACAATGAAATTGAAAAATTAAAAACAGATAATAAAAAGCTATTGCCTAAAGCGCAAACTTGGGACTATGTATGCAGAGCAAGTAATTGCATTACATTTACTACTCTTGCAAAAATGATTCCCAGCATAAAAACTCCTGATAGGCTTAAACAAATATTGAAAAACAAGAGATATCTTCATAAAAATGGCTCGGTGGCACGCAAAGGATATGAAATATACTATAGGCCGCACATTGATAATGATGAACGTGGATATATGAGAAGTGACCTAGGCATAACACCAGCAGGCATTGAATTTACTCTTGATAGGCTGAATAAAGCAAACTATCTGACGCTACAAATAAAAGAAGGTGTGTTAGCTGCTTTCAAAGATGTATCAAAGAGTGCTTGCGAGTAAAAGCAACAATTAACTCAATCTATAATTTAATATCCGAATACAGCCCTATTATTGAATAGGGAGGGATTACTGCACCTTGAAAACTGAATATAACAACAGAAAGCAAACTGTTATTAATAAATTGTTAGACGCTTGTCGATAACCTGGTGACCCTTCTTTGAAAGTTCTGGCTTGGTTGTAGAATGTCGAGATATTTGAACTTTTAACTCTGGCCAGCTAGATGTTGGCTAGGGTTAAGGGTTTATAAGCCCCGTAGTTAGAAATTTAGGAGAAAAGAAATGACAGAAGAAAACAATACACTCAAAGAAAATACCCTAAAAGAGTTCGACGAAGCGGTTAAGGTGCTACGTGAGTCTTTAGAGCAATCAATGAGTGTTAAAAAAACAGATAAAATGATTCTAGGTTTGAAGTTGCATATAACTAAAGCCTGTGATAATGAAATGAAGCATTACCCATTTGATTTGATACTTGAATCAGCCAACTGCGGATAAGCATTTTTTATTCTGCTAAGCGATATAAGTTCATTTTTTTCGGGAGTTTTAATCCAGATAAACTTATCATCAATTTCATAATTGCCTTTGGTTACTGTGATATTGCTCATAACAGAAAGGGCCATATTGTTGACACGTTTTTGCATTCCCTCTCCAGATGCAGCTTGATCTTTAATCAATTGCAGGATTACAGTTTCATTTTCATCAATAAATCTCTTTAACAATTCACTCATGCTAATATTCCTTATTTAACTACAAAACATGAAAAAGCTTACCATGCATGAATATCAGGGTAAGCGAAAATTTAACAAAAGTTTATTTAAACTTTTACCTCTGCTCTGCCAGGTTGCCTGGTGGGCAGGTTTAAGGGTTTGAAAGCCTTGTAGTAAAGATAGATAACAGGAAGAAGGAAAAGAAAAATGAAAAAAGAATTTAGTATCGTGCACGAAGTAAGATTAGCGAGCATAAAAAAATTTGAGCTTGAAGGGATAATTGAGTTGCAAAGTGTGGAATGTCCAAAAGAGCAGGAGAAGTCATTAGAAAAAAATACAGACATATTACGTGAAGCAATATCTGAAGACGTGGAAAAAATAAAAGAAATTGTAAAAGAAGCTCAAGAAAAAATTAAAAAGCTAGGGTTTGAAACTGTGTGCATAGATCATGAGTCACAACCATCTGAGATGTACGTATTAAACCATTTTAAAGAGCGTTTAATGGCTTCTCTGCAAAAGTACGACAGCGATATTACATCTAGAGGGAGATAATATGAGAAAAAAATCTAACCCAAAAGCTGGCTTTAGCCAGTGCGGTAACTGCCATAAGTGGCAAAAATTCAACAGCGAATATAACAAAAGTGGAGAGCTGATTGGCCATTGCTTAGCAAGTGAGCAAAAAGCCGGAGACAAAGAAACTTGTGCTAAATATAGAAATGTTTTAAAGAGATAAATACAATGCCTGAGCCTGTAAAGCATAAGCCAGTTGTCAAAGCAAAAGTAGAAAATCCCAAGCAACTAAGCTTATTTTAAAAGGGTGCATCCCAGTTAAAAAAATAACTGCACCCCTTCATACACCAAACCTCAAAATAGCCGAAATCTACGGACTAATTTTAGTCCTTTTCTTTTAGTGAAAATAATTTTTCTTTAAAACAAAGGGATATTAGAGGAAAGGAGAAACAAAATGGAAGAATACCTTGTAATATTAGGATTTGCGCTAGTCCCGATAATTAGTATTTGGGGGACAATCTGCTGCGTGATTATTGCCGGCAGAAGCGACAAAAGAGCAAAAGAGGAGCAGCGATGAATTTTTTAGAGCTTATAGGCTTTATTACGCTAATAGCTCTGGCTCTAAAGTTTATAAAAATAAAGTTAGATGCAGATTATAAAGCTAAAATCAGAATAAATTACTTACTGGATAAAGGCATGAGAGGAGCCAACTATGTTAAACAAAGATATTAAACTTTATGATTCGCTTAGAAAACGTACAAAAGAACTTAAAGAAGCTAACAAACAAAAACTAATCAATAGTCTTGCTAATAATCCCCAGTATGTTATGCCAATGGCAAAGTACGCTAGGAATGTGCCGCTAAATCAAACTATAGAGAATATTATTAAAACTTGGGAAGAAGCTGGCTGCGTGGATGAACTTTATAATTTGAAAACAATTGAGGAGATAAATTAAATGAAAGTTACAAAAATAAAAATAAAAAATCTTTTCGGCATATCAGAATATGAAGCCGACGGAACCAGCGTTGAATTAATAGGCAGAAATGGCAGCGGTAAGACATCTGTATTAGATGCCATCAAATACGCCTTAACCAATCGCTCAGAGAGGGATTATATTATAAAAAATGGCTCACACGAGGGTGAAATTTTCATTGAAACCGACACGGGCTTGAGTATAAATCGAAAGCCAAGGGAAGGAAAAGCTCCTTACAAAAGCATAAAACAAGGAAAGACAGAGATTCCCGCACCGGAATCTTTTTTAAATGAAATTTTTACACCTTTACAGCTTAATCCTGTTGATTTTATACAGATGAACGCAAAGGAACAAAATAGATTAATTTTAGATCTAATAGATTTTAAATGGGACTTAAACTGGATTGCAAGGCAATTTGGAGAGCTGCCAGATGTGAATTATGAGCAAAATATTTTGCAAGTACTTAATGATATTCAGGCGGAAAACAGCCCGTATTATATGAGAAGACAGAATCTTAATAGGGAAAAACGACTTAAAGATGATCACATAAAAGAAATATCGGCTGATATACCTAATAATTATCAGCCTGAAAAATGGAAAAATTATTCACTATCAGATATTTATAGCAAAATAGAAGCCGCAAAAGAGCATAATAACAAGATTGAAAATGCTATCAGTTTAAAACGAAGCTTTGATAACGAAGTAAGAGGCTTGGAGGCTCAAAAAGAAATTGAGCTATCAGCTATGAATAAAAAAGCTGATGAATATAAAAGCCAGCTAGAAACAGAAATTGCAAGGCTAGAAGAGCAAATAAAATCTAGCAAAGAAAAACTTTCAAAAATTGAAGAACAAAAAGAGCAAAGAACCAAGGCTATTGATGCAGAATTTCAAGTGCAAAAAGCCAGCGTTAATGCCGAACTAGAAGCAAATAAGAAATACCTGGATATGGAAAAACAAGATTTTTCCGAGCTGCAAAAAGAAGCTGAAACTGCAGAAAAAATGAAATCTCATTTGAATGAATATGAACGAATGAAAAGCTATCAATTTGAAGTTGACGGCTTAATCCAAATGTCTGAAGAATTAACAGAAAAAATTGAACTTGCCCGAACTCTACCGGGTGAAATCTTGAAAAAATCTAATATACCTGTGGAGGGCTTAAGTATAAGTGATGAAGGCATACCGCTTATAAATGGGCTGCCAGTTAGTAATTTGTCAGAAGGTGAAAAGCTAGACCTTTGTATGAACATAGCTATTAGCAATCCTAGTAGTCTGCAAATATTATTGATTGATGGCGTAGAAAAGTTAGATCAAAACCATAGAGATAAACTCTATGAAAAATGCAAAGAAAAAGGCTTGCAGTTAATTGCAACGCGAACAACTGACGACGAAGATTTAACAATCATACAGCTTGAAGAATCTGTAAACCTTGAATATAGTGTTGCATAAAGAAAAGGAGAATAATTATAAATGCAAAATGAATTAGTACTGAAAAATAATCAGCTGGAAACTTATAATACACAAGCTGAGGTCGAAAAACAAAGGGTGATGCAGGAAGTGCAAGCCCTTGTATTAGTAGCTCAGAAATGCCCTCGTGATGAAGTTAAAGCTCATAAGCGCATTATGGATGCAGCTAAAAGACAAACCCTTGCCGAAGGGGCTTTATATGCTTATCCAAGGGGTGGACAAATTATAAAAGGTCCAAGTATAAGAACCGCAGAGACGATTGCTAAATACTGGGGCAATATATCATTTGGAATAAAAGAATTGTCTCAGAATAATACAACAAAAGAGTCTGAAATGATGGCTTATGCCTGGGACTTAGAAACAAACGTAAGGCAAGAAAAAGTTTTTAAAGTGCCATACAAAAGATACTCAAAAAGTAAAGGCTTAACTAATCTTGATGACCCTCGTGACATCTATGAAATGACAGCCAACCAAGGCGCAAGAAGGTTAAGGACTTGCATCCTAGGCTTAATACCTACTGATATCATCGAAGATTTTGTAAAAGAATGCGAAAAGACCCTTGCAGGCACAAATAGCAAACCTTTAAAAGACCGGGTTAAAGAAATGATTAAAGCTTTTGAAGGCTTAGGAGTAACTCAAGCACAAGTAGAAAAAAGATTAGGCTGTAAATCTTCAAGTTTTATAGAAAGACATTTGGTTGACTTGCGAGCAATATATAAGTCAATAAAGGATAATTTTCAAACCATTAATGATTATTTTGAAAAAGAAATAGCTCCTGTCGAAAATGCATTTGACAAACAAGATGAAAAAGATGAAAAAGAAAAATAAATTGGACGGCGAGCAGAAAGCAAGGATTACAAAAATTATTAAATAAAGAGGTTTAAAATGCAACTTTGTAACGAAAATTATTTTAGTGATGCGGCTAACAAAAAATATCTGAGTGTTAGCCAATATAAAGACTTTGTAGGCACTGTAGGCAAACGAGGCTGTGAAGCTCTCGCACTGGCAAAACTCAATCGGGAATGGAAAGATGAAACATCCACTGCAATGATGGTTGGTAAATATGTCGATGCTCATTTTGAAGGAGCGCTTGATATATTCCGGGCTAAAAATCCCGAAATTTTCACAAAAAAAGGTGATCTTAAAGCCGAATACAGAAAAGCAGAAGAAATTATACAGAGGGTTGAGCGAGACCCTCTTTTTATGTCCGCTTTAAGTGGGGATAAACAAGCTATTTTAATCGAAGAGAATTCCCCGACCCTTGGGTCGTAATCTATGCAAAGCGTTGCTTTGCAGTATAATAATAGTTAGTGAGTGAGCATATATTAAAAAGTCATAATAAAACATTGTTATTGTA
>JANQFW010000102.1 GCA_028277625.1 Candidatus Gastranaerophilales bacterium
TATTTTAATTACATAACTATCAACCCTTTGAATTTTTTAATTTTATAAAAATATTCTAATATAAAAATTATAATAATCAATTAAAGCTTATTTTACTTAATTGTATATCATTTAATAGCCGGATATTGTTTTAACTTGTAATATTTTTAACAATAGGTTTTTTTAAGAGACTATTAATTTTGATATAATACTTAAAAGACCCAATTAGGCTAATTATGTTAATCTTCCTCCTTAGAGTATACTTTTATGCTATATTTATAAATGTTTAAGCCAGAATTAATAAAGAAACAATAAACCCTTAAAGATAATTGCGTTTTATAAGAAAATACTTATTAAGCTCCGCAACTTGATTTTGTCCCAAATAATCAATAGGTTTATGGGCCTGTAACTCAGAGGATTTATCATGGCTTGCCTGGGCTTTTAAAGAACCACCTAAAGCATTAAAATTTGAGATTAATGTTGCAACCTTTGCTTGCTCGGCCTGGGTGGTAGCTTGAGAATTAATAGTTGTTAGCCTTGCTGCTATTGCCGCAAAATCTCCTTCTTTAGAGCCTGTTGGTCTTATTTTAAGTTCTTGTAATAAGGTTAACCAGGGTGGAGCAGGCTTATTTTGATCAGGAGCTCCCATTAAAGACGAAGCTTTATCCGCCTTATCTGTATTGATACTCTGTTCATTCAAAGCCGCTTTTATTGCTGCTAAATCCCCCTCTTTCGAGCCGGTTGGCTGAAGTCCAAGCGAATCAAGCTGAGCTTTTATAGAGGGATCTATAGGTGGCTTTAGTTTAATTCTTTGTTTAAAATTAATTCTTGGCAGCAATTATATACCTTTCTTTTTTTTTGTTTTTAAGATTTTTTATATATATAGTATATATTAATAGTTTTTAATAATAAACCTTCTAAAAGAAATAGAAAGAAAAATTTTACATACTTAATATCAGCAGTGATATTAGTTATTAATAGATTATTAATACTGATTAGCACAGATGAATATTGCATAAATAATTTTATTTAATTTAGAATTATATTAATAATAAAAAAAGGAGAAAGTTTTAATAATGGGCTGTTTGTGGCATATAATAAGGGAAACAATTTCTTTTATAGTAGGGGTTGTAGCTTTAATATGCTTAATCGTAGGTGGTTACACCTTATATCAAAAAATTTGTACTGACTATATCTTTCCTTCTGATGCAAAAGTAAGACAAAGGGCAGGCGAGTTTATTAATACCGCTAAGTTACCCAAGCACTTTGAGCTTAAAAACTATGTATCTCTACTGGGAACGCATGCCATAATAGCTAATGACAAAAATAATAATCAGAAAATAACAATCATAAAAGCTGGAAAATTAATAAACATAACTAAAGATAATATTCACTCTAAAAATATTGATAATATACTTGAGCAAACAGCTAATAAACTTTCTTATTTACCTCTGCAAGTAAGTAGAATAAAAGTTACTAAAAAGGGTTTTATAAAGTCATCGGGTACTACCCTGCCTTATATTAAAGTTAATGCTCAGGTGATATATAAAGACAATGGCGTTAATGTTGAAGGCATAATAGGTGCATTAAACCATAGTAAAGATAAAGATAAGAACCTTTTATTGTTTTCTTTTAATAAAAGAAACAACTATAACCAGAAAACAACGGAAAACTTTTTGAAATACATAAAAAACAAATAAAAAAAAGAGGGATCAAATTGTCGGATAATGTAAATAATGAGTTTTGCCATTATACAGTAATGCTAAACGAAGCTGTAGACGGCCTGGATTGTCAGGATGGCAAGATATATATAGATGCTACAGCCGGGGGCGGTGGGCATTCTTATGAAATAGCAAAAAGAATAAGCCCTAACGGTAGATTGATATCTACAGATATGGATATAGAAGCAATAAACGCTGCATGCAAAAAAACAGAAGAGTTTTCTGATATTATTGAGATTGTTCAGGCAAGTTATACAGAAGTCCCTGAAATTATTAAAGCTAGAGAAATTGATAAAATAACCGGCGGTATATTATTTGACTTAGGTGCTTCGTTTCACCAGCTTACATCTACAGAAAGAGGTTTTAGTTTTTCTAAGGACGCGCCGCTTGATATGAGATTTAATTCAGATGATTCGTTTTCTGCTTATGATCTAATAAATACCTATAAAGAAGACGAACTGGCTAATGTATTTAGACTGTATGGCGAAGAACGATTTCCCGGCAGGATAGCAAGAAGAATTGTAGAAGAAAGAAAGAAAGAACCGATTAAAACAACTTTACAATTAGCAAACTTGATAAAGGCAAGTATTCCTTTTTCTAAAGGCAAAATACATCCGGCTACCAGGGTTTTTCAGGCTATAAGAATAGAAGTTAATAACGAATTAAAAAATATAGAAAAAGCAATTAAACGTATTATTCCCTTCTTAGAAAAAGATGCTAGAATAGTTGTAATAAGTTTTCATTCACTAGAAGACAGGCTTGTAAAAAATTTGTTTAAATATTACAGTTCAAGCTGTAATTGCCCTCCAGAACAATTAATATGCAAATGCGATCCGAGGCAATTGGAAATACTGACTAAAAAACCAATTGTTGCAAGCGAGGAGGAAGTAAAACTAAATCCACCATCCAGAAGTGCAAAGTTAAGGGTGGCAAAAAAAGTTTAAAAACTGGTATTTAGTGGAGTATCTAAATGAAATCAGCTAATAACGCTTTAAAATCAACAAAGGCAAATAACAATAACTCTAAAAAAAGCACAAAAGCAAATAGTAAAAAAAGCTGTAGGAAAAAACCTTTTTCTATAGAGAATGATAAAAACTTGAAATTGATACAGAGATTTAACAAGTGCTTAACAGGAATATTGTTATTGTTTCTTTGTGCATTAGGTTTTAGCTATTATTTAGTTACAGAAAAAGAAAGGGACGTTGTTTCTATACACAACCAGGCTAACAAGCTTAATTTTGCTAATTTAAAGCTAGAAAATAACTTGGATCAATCAAAATCGTTTTATAATATAAAGAAAAAAGCTTCTAAAATTAACTTCTTAAAAAATCCTGACAAGGTTTTAGAAATAAAGGCCAGAACTAAAATCGTTAAATTTAATAAAAATTTAGTTAGAAAAAAATTAAAAACAGTACCAGGCTACTAATGCAATCATGAAAAACTTATTAAAAACAAATTTGAAAAATTATAGCGCTTTTGCAATGTTTTTGCAGATAATGTTTTTTCTTTTTGCTTTAGTTCTTGTTATACAGGCAATAAGGCTGCAAGTTTTTGAGTCCGGTCGATTAAAGGCAAAAGCTTCACATCAACGACAAATTGCCCGTCCTGTTAGCTTTAGGGGCATAATCACAGACAGAAACAGCATAAGGCTGGCTTCTGACATAACTATTTATGATATTTATGCTCATCCAACTTATTATCATGACACACCTGTTACCGAAATGGCTTCTATTTTGGCGAAGCATTTGAAAAAAGAAAAAACAAAACTATTTGAAAAATTAAGCAATAGAAATCATTCAACTATAACAATAGCTAAAAATGTTGACTTTGACTTGGTTGAAAAAAAATTATTGCCCGAAGTTAGAGAAAAAAAAATAAAAGGTCTTGACTTTGTAAAAAAAAGCAAAAGAGTCTATCCTCAAGGCTATTTAGCCTCTCATATTCTGGGTTATACTAATTTTGATGCCAATATACTTGCCGGTGTAGAAAAAACAGCTTCAAAAAATCTGGAAGAGATGCCTGAAGTAAAGCCTATAGAGTATGACGGTAGGGGAAATGTTATTTATGACGTTAATACTGACCCAAAGAGGGTTACATTTCCACCTACAGGTAAAAAGTTAGTTTTAACTATAGATTCTACTCTTCAGCATTTAGCTGAAACTGAACTGGAAAAAGGACTAAAAAAAACAAAAGCCGAAAGAGGTACTGTTATTATTTTAAATCCTAAAAATGGAGACATATTAGCTTTTGCTGTTTTGCCTAACTATAACCCTGCGAAATATAACACATACAATCCTTCTGTTGTAAAAAATTGGGCTTTAAGTGATGTTTATCCTCCGGGGTCAACATTTAAGATACTTACAGTTGCCTCTGCGCTGGAGAGTGGTTATATTACACCTTATGATAAAATTTATGACAGCGGTATTATCAAAATTGACAAGTGGCCTATTAAAAACCACGATTATAAGCCAGGACAAAAAGAGCCCGGGTTGATTGACTTAAAATACTTGTTTGCCCACAGTAGTAACGTAGGGAGCTTGAAAGTTGCTTTAAAAATACCTAAATACGAACATTATAAAATGTTAAAAAAGTTCAATATTGGATATAGAACCGGTATTGACCTGCCTGGAGAATCTTATGGTATTTTGCCAAAGCCTAAAACTTGGAACAAAGTTAGGCAAGCAACTATTGGTTATGGCTATAGTATTGCAACTACGCCTATTCAGATAGCCTCTGCGGTTGGTGCAATTGCGAATAAGGGTGTTTGGGTTACTCCTCATGTTATAAAATATAAAAAAGAGGAATTTCAAAAAAAAATAAAAGTAAAAAGAGTTATTTCTAAACAAACAGCAAGAGTGTTAACAAATATATTAGCTGATAGTATTGATGCTTCGACATCAAAAGCGGGCAAAATACCTAACTATAGAATTGCCGGAAAATCAGGTACATCAAGGAAGCCTAAGCCAAACGGAAGAGGATATTTAAAGAATAAGCTATATACATCTTTTGTTGGCTATCTGCCTGTTAGAAATCCTCAATTTGTTATTTTAGTTGTTATTGATAGTCCTAATATAAAGCATAACTGGGGAAGCACAGTAGCAGGACCTGTTTTTAATTCCATTGCATTGCAAGCTGCCAGGTTAAAAGGTATCGAGCCTGACAGGCCTTTAAAAAGAATAAAGGAGATTTTAAATTGAATTTAGATAAAGTAATAGAAATGCTTGATCCTATAAGTGTTTTGAATAATAAAGAATTAAATAATATTAAAATAAAAGGCATATCTTATGACTCAAGAAAAATCACACCCGGAGATATGTTTGTTTGTATAATTGGAGAAAAAAGCGACGGGCATAACTATGTAAATCAGGCTTTAAACAATGGTGCTGCTGCGCTTATTATACAAAAAGATATAGAAAATATTGATTTGCCTGTTGTTAAAGTTGAAGATACAAAGCATGCTTTGGCTCAAATATCCGGTATTATTAATGACTTTCCTTCTTTAAAGCTGAATTTAATAGGTGTTACCGGCACTAATGGTAAAACAACAGTTACTCATCTTATACAAAATATGTTTGAGTATTGTAAAAAAGCTTGTGGGTTAATAGGCACTTTAGGGCATAAATTTCAATCAGCTGAAGACTATCAAATTTCAAATCATACAACACCTCAATCTCCTGAACTGCAGCAAGTATTAAGGACTATTGTTGATAAAGATATTAAAAATACTGTGATGGAAGTCAGCTCTCATGCTTTAGATTTAAAAAGAGTTTTTGGGTGTGATTTTAATGCAGCTGTTTTAACAAACTTAACTCAGGATCACCTTGACTATCATATAACTATGGAAAATTATTTCCTGGCAAAGAGCTTATTATTTGAATCTTTGTCCGAGAATAATAACAATAACTCTAAGTATGCAGTAATAAATAATGATGATGAGTATGCAGAAAAATTTAAAAATAAAATTAATAAAAATATAAAGCTTTTGACTTATGGCATTAATAGTCAAGCTGATTTTTATGCTTATAATATCCAATATTCCACAAGTGGTGCTATTTTTGATTGTAAAACACCAATTGGCGATAAAAAAATAAATCTTAAAATGACTGGTGCTTTTAGTGTTTACAATTCTTTAGCGGCTTTGGCCGTTGGTTTTGGAGAAAAGCTGGATTTGGATATGTGTATTAAATCTTTAGAAGAAACTAAAAGTGTTGCAGGAAGGTTTGAAACAGTTATTGATAGTCCTTTAACTATTGTGGACTATGCCCATACGCCAGATGGTTTATTAAATGTATTAAATGCTGCAAAGAAAATAGTTCCTTCAGGTGGTAAACTTATTTGTATTGTTGGCTGTGGTGGTGATAGAGATGCTACAAAAAGACCACAAATGGGTAAGATCGCAGATACATTAGCCGATAAAATATATATAACATCTGATAATCCAAGAACTGAAGATCCGCAGCAAATAATTACAGATATTTTAGCAGGAATTAAAACATTAGATTCTAATAAAATAGTTGTTGAAATAGATAGAAAGTCTTCTATTGAAATGGCTATTAGAGATGCAGACAATAAAGATATTGTTGTAATTGCAGGAAAAGGCCACGAGGATTATCAAATTCTAAAAGATAAAACTATTCATTTTGATGATAAGGAAGAAGCATTAAAAGCTTTTGAAAAATACCGAAAATAATCGTTTTTTTATATCACTTAAGATATTTAGTTCTTTCTGCTAAAATAAATAATATAAAAACTAAAAAGGCTGGAAATGGAAAAGATAACATCAGTTGGACTGGTAGAAACACAATACTTTACGTTCAATGAGCCAATAAATCTTGAATGCGGCGAGCAACTCAGTCCTATTACTATAGCTTACGAAACTTATGGAAAATTAAATCAAGCTAAAGATAATGCAATATTAATATTACATGCCTTATCAGGCGATGCTCACGCAGCAGGTTATCATAATGAAAAAGATAAAAAGCCTGGCTGGTGGGAGGATATGATAGGTCCGGGGAAAGCTTTTGATACTGATCAATATTTTATTATATGTTCAAATTTTTTAGGTGGATGTTCGGGTACTACCGGGCCATCTTTTGTAAACCCTAAAACAAATAAGCCCTATGCTTCGGATTTTCCTGTTATAACCATAGAAGATATGGTAAAAATTCAAGTAAAACTAATTGATCATCTGAGAATAGATCAACTTTTATGTACAGCCGGCGGTTCCATGGGAGGAATGCAGGCTTTAGAGTGGGCTATATCTTATCCTAAAAGATTAAAATCTTGCTTGGTAGTTGCTTCGACCTGTCGACTATCAGCACAGGGTATTGCTTTTAACGAAGTTGGACGCAAGGCTATTACTTCTGATCCATTCTGGAATAATGGACACTATTATAATGCAGAAAAAACACCTGATAAGGGGCTTGCTTTAGCTAGAATGGTTGCACATATTACTTATTTAAGCGAAGAATCTATGCATAAAAAATTTGGGCGACGCTTGCAGGATAAAAATAATCTGGATTTTACTTTTGACATTGATTTTCAGGTAGAGAGCTACTTGAGACATCAGGGCAAAAGCTTTGTAGGTAGATTTGATGCTAATAGTTATTTGTATATAACCAAAGCTATGGACTATTTTGATTTGGTTGAAAAGCATGGATCATTGGCAAAAGCTTTTCAAAACGTGCTTGCAAAGTTTTTAATTATATCTTATACCACAGATTGGTTGTTTCCACCTGTTCAGTCTAAAGAAATCGTAAGGGCTTTGATGAATATGGATAAAGAAGTTACTTATTGCGATATTGATTCGCCTTTTGGGCATGATGCATTTTTGTTAGAGGCTGATAGGCAAACTAAAATTATAAAAAGTTTTTTAAAAGATATAAGCTAACATAAAAGGTAAACAATAATAAATGAATGAGCATTACAAAAAATCACAGGGTCTTCACTTAAATTATGAAGTAATATCTGATTTTATAGCTGAGGACGCTAAAGTATTAGACTTAGGCTGTGGGTGTGGTGATTTGTTGCGCTTGTTGAAAGATAAAAAAAATGTACAGGGTCGTGGTGTAGAAATTGATAATAACAATGTTATTCAGTGTATAGAAAAAGGGCTATCTGTTTTTCAGGGAGATATTGATGAGGGGTTAAAAGAGTATCAGGACCAGTCTTATGATTATGTAATATTAAACCAGACATTGCAGTGTACACACAAGCCTGACTATGTAATTCAGGAAATGCTAAGGGTTGGAAAGAAAATAGTAATTAGTTTTCCTAATTTTGCTTATTGGAAGGTTAGAAACGATTTATTTTTTGGTGGGAGAATGCCAAAGTCAAGGATTTTGCCTTTTGAATGGTATAATACACCTAATATTCACCTTGTTACATTAAAAGATTTTAGAGAGTTTTGTGCAAAAAGAGATATAACAATAATTAAAGAGGTTTTAACTACACGAGCTGAACTTAAGACGAGTATTTTTCATAAAATATTTGCTAACTTATTAACAGAAGAGATTATATTTGTTATTTCTGATTATAAATATTAAATAAAATAAAAAATCACAAAATATGTCAAAGACCTTTTTAGGAACTATTCAAAAAAATAATAAGATTGCTTTTAGTGGAGGAAACAAGATAAAAGAAGTACTTATTATTATAGGAGATGCATTAGTGAAAAATTTTTTAACAATTATATTAATTATAATAGTTGGAATATTTTTTCACATCAAAGCTCTAGCCTATGATCCTTATGAAAATGCAGAAGTAGTAATGATCTTTCTGAAAAAGAAATATAACAAAAAACATACAATTAATAAAATACTCAGTCAAAATAAAGTATTTAATAAATCAGCAAAGATTAAACTGTACAATGACTCTTGCTCTGGAGAAAATCTATGTCCAGATTGGAAGAAAAATCCCCACAAAACAAGTTTGGCCTCTTTGAAAAAATATGATAAAGACCACAAAACTTCTTATATAAAAAATCGTTACACTACCTTAACCGGAAAAGTAGGGCGTGCTAAATATATAATGATTAAAGTTTATGACAAATAAGATTTGATTATGCAAAGGATAAATATTTTCTTCCTTAATTTATAAACAATTAGAGATTATAATTAAACATTAATTTTGATAGCTTTAAGTTAAACCTTTAAACTATAAAATAAAGGGGGTAAAATGTCACCTAAAGATAAGCCTATTGAGTGGTCTGATGAGTTTGTAACCGGCTATGATGAAATAGACGAGTGTCATAAAAAAATTCTTATTGAAATAAAAAAATTATATGAAATATGCCTCGATACAGCAAAATATAAAGCAGAAATCGCAGAAGTAACAGCTTCCGTAGAAAAAGGGCTTATCGAGCATATGGACAAAGAAATTTATTACTTGAAAAAATTTAATATTGAAGGCTGGAAAGAACATGTCAATAGCCATAAAAAGCTTAAAGATAAGCTTGATTCTTTTAAAATTTATGTTATGCCGCCAGCCGTATGGGCTGTTTTAGTTTGCGAAACTGTAAGAGAATATATGGTAGAACATTTTTTTACCTATGATATTCACGATATACCCAAGCTTGAAAAAAAAATGGAACAAGATAACCTGGATGATATTGCCTAAAGTTAATCCATTGCAATTGGCAGTGTAAAGTAGAAGGTTGTCCCTTCTCCCTCTTCACTTTCAAACCACAGTTTTTCATTGTGAGCTTCTATAATAAGCTTGGATAAATATAGACCATAACCTGTGCCTATTTTCTTTTTAATATCATCAAGCATTGAATATTTTTGAAACATTTTATATTGTTTTTCTTTAGGGATTCCTAATCCATTATCCTGTATTGAAACAAGGACTTTATTATCTTGTTTTTTCGCTGCAATAATTATTTTAGTATTATCAGGAGTATGCATGATGCTGTTGGTAGCAATATTTGTTAAAACACTTTCAATTATTAATTTATCAACTATAACATCAGGTAAATTGTCTTCTATTTGTATATTTACTGTTGAATTTTTGGCTTTAGCCAAAGACCCCAAGCTCAAAAGCGACTTGCCTACAACTTGGGCAAAGCTTATTCTCTCTAGGCTCAGTTTAGGCTTTTCTGATTCGTAGTAGTACATAGATAACAGATTATTTACCAGATTTAATTGTTTTTTATTGCAGTTATCTATTTCTTCCAAAAAAATGAATATTTGTTTTTGATCAATATCATTAATGTTATCAAGCATAAACTTTATTGTGGTTTTAACTGCTATTAACGGGGTCTTTAACTCATGGGTTAAAACAGATATAAAGCTGTTTCTCATTAGCTCTGCATTTGTTTTTTCCAGCACTTCCAGATATATTACCCTCATTAAGTCAACAAGAACTTTAAAAAAGTTAATACTGGATAGATCAATAGTTGTTGGCGTATCAAAACAAAGCATTAGTGTTCCAATGTTTTTTTCTTCTTTTTCCAAAAAAGATTTTGGATATAGTAAAAAAGACTGGATGTTGCTAGATAAAAGAAAAGATCTTATATTTTCTTCTTTTATTTCTTTATTTACATCTTTAATTATTAAAATGTTTTTAGCGTAGTCAGCAAATGCTTCTATTTTAGCTATTTCTGGAAATAATATTTTAGCGTTTGATTTTTCTGCTTTTTTATTGTCAGAGAGTTCTTTTTCTAAAATTAAATCATTTTTTTCATCATATTTTAAAAGTATAACTTTACTTGCTTTAAAAAGACTTTTCAGATGTTTTAGCAAGCTATCTACTACCTCTTCAGTCTTTTTATACTTGCCGGACTCTACTAAAATCTTTCTTAATAATAGTTCTTGATTAAAAAGTTTTTCGATACTTTCTGTCATTCTATTAAAATTTTGTGCCAAGTTATTAATTTCATCTTTAGTATCAAGGGTAACCCTGGAGCTTAAGTCTCCTTGGCTTACAATATTTGCATTTTCTTGAAGCTTTTGAATAGATCTATTTGTTGATATAAAAAGCCCAATAAACAAGTAAGCTATAAGAAGTAAAAAGAAAGCAGAGAATAATGCTAATAAATACTCTTCTAATGTATAAGCAAAGTCTCTTTCTAATAGTTTTTTATTTAATAGCAAAATCTCTCTATCAAGAGCCTTAAAGCTAACATCCAAAGCTTTAGTTGCTTCCTTTAAAATATACTCGGGTGTAGCTGTTATTTTTTCAGGCTTTAATATTTCCTTCTCTATTAACTCTATAAATTGGTTTATTGTTATATTATTTTTTTCTATGTAAGAGCCTAAATTTGTTTCATATTCAGGGTTAATATTTTTTAGGTTATTAAATATTTGATTAATTTCTTTTAAATTCTTTTTAATTAAAACTAGTTCAGACCTTATTATTCTTTTTTCTTCTTTGGTAATTGCTTTTTTTGCAGCAACCCCTGCACTTAAACCTCTTACCTTTCCCATTCTTTCTATCATAATGGGATCTTTATTTAATATTAATATTATTAAATAATAAGTTTCGCCTGCGGGGTCTAAAATTAAATTAGAAGAAAGCCCTATTTGACTTATAAAAGAGAGTATATTGTCAATAAGCTTTGTATGCTGATCAAAGCTTTCTTTAGCAGAAAGATCTTTAGACTTATTTATTAACAGATAAGTATTCTGTTTTATTTCGTTCCATTGCTTTGTTGTACCTAATTTTTCACCATATTTAAGATCAATTTTGTCAACTTTTTTAATTTGTACATAAATGGATGATTCTCTTTCTAAAATCAATCCTTTAAAATGTTTTCCATTATTAAGATACGCATTTAATAGACCCCTATGCTCTTGTAATAGCATAGTTAACTGATCTAAAGATTGCACATATTCAATACCAGCTTCTTCTTTTTTTGTAAATTCCAGCCACTTATTTATTTCACTTAAAAAAATAAATAATATGATTAAAAATGCAAAAGTAAACAGAAAGCCTATAATTGCAAACTTTTGGCTATATTTAAATTTATTCATTAAGTTAACTGCAGGAGAAAAAAACTTTTCCATAAATCTCTACTTGTTTCTATAGTTTATATTTTTATATTATAGAAAAATTTTGGCAAAATGACCTTCTCCAATTGGCATGAAGGGCAGAGGATTAAATATAAATTTTACTCTTTATTTGGTAGCATTAATGAACAGATGTTGAAGGTTTATAATCAGGATTAATAACATCTAGTCCATCAGCAAATTTTATGGTTCTGGGTATATACTTAAGAGAATCTTCAAACTTGCTTAGATTATAGATATGATCTATTTTATCTGACATAGGAATTAACCTTTCGGTTGGCCCTATATATTGACCTTGTTTTCCACCGGTATGATTAAATAGATTTCCCTCTTCAGCTCTGCCGGGAGTGTGATAATATATGCCATTATAGATATTTTTGTCGATTATACCTAGTTTATCTGCTATGATAGCAGCGCCAACAAGACCATGTAATCTGCTTGGGTCTGTCAATGCTTTAGAGTCGTACTTGTTTGCATATCCTTTTATATCAAGATTGTAATCTTTTGCTTTTTTAAGCATATCCTTATCTGATAAAAGTTTAGCGTTATCATGAAGTAGCGCGCCTATTTGGGGTTTGTATGGATCTACATCATATACATTTGCCATTGTTTCAGCTTCTTTTTCGCATCTTAGCATATGGTTAAAGCGGTCTTTATCACCACCGATGTCCACAATTACTATTTTTAACCAATCAACTACAGAATCTCTTATTTTACTAAAGCTCGTATAAGCATTCTCTTCGTTGGTACTGAAGAAGTTTTTTATTTTTTTTTCAAGATCTTTTTTTTTAGATTCTAGTTTTTGAAGCTGATTTTGCGTTAACTTTGCATCTTTACTGTTTTTACCAGTTAAAAAATCAAAAAAGTTACTACCGCAATTTCTTCTTTTCTTTTGTGTTTTTTTTAAAATATCAAGACTAGAAAGTTCAGGGTTCAAGGGTTCTCCATTAGCTACTTTATCAACTGGTACTCCTATAGCAGGCTTCTGAGAAAAAGACTTTTTTTCTTCATTTTCATACACAGGATTTGTAAAGAAATAGCTTATTTCGCCCTTTTCTGAGGTAGGACTATTTGTATAAATTTCATCGCCTGCACCTTTAAATGTCTGTTTTGAAAAAGGCTTCACTTTTAAATTTGCTTTTATCATTGTTATTTTTTACTCCTTTTTTTGTAAAGATATTTTTATTTACCTGTAAACTTATTCAAGTATCCTATCACAGATTATTTTAGCCAAGAAAAACAATCTAAGGTTAAAATTATGAAGATTTTTATATCATTTTTAAAGATATATTGTCTCTAAAATTGGTTTAAGATAATTTTTAAATTAAGATAATATTTAAGTGCTAACATTAAAAAGTAAAAATTTAGGGAAGTTATATGGCAGAAAAAGATTTACAGCTAAATACAGCTAAAACCTATGAAATTAATATTGATGATGCAACTCCAATGATGCAGCAGTTTTTAAAAATTAAAAAACAAAGTCAAGATGTGCTTTTATTTTATAGAATGGGCGACTTTTACGAAACTTTTTTTGAAGATGCAATAACAGCTTCAAAAGCATTGGAAATAACTCTCACAGGGCGCGAAGGCGGTAAGCTTGGACGCATCCCAATGGCCGGAGTTCCACAAAAAGCAGCAGATAATTATATTTCAAGGTTAATAGAAAAAGGTTTTAAAGTAGCAATTTGTGAACAAATGGAAGACCCGGCCCTGGCAAAAGGACTGGTTGACAGGCAAGTTGTAAAAACCATTTCTGCCGGAACCATAACAGAAACAGACTTGCTAGACGCAACAAAAAATAACTATTTAGCCTCTGTTTTTAAATCAAAAAGAGAAAATCTATATGGGTTTGCATATATTGATATATCTACAGGTGAGTTTAAAGCAACTCAGTTAGAATTAAATCATATAATAGCAGAACTTAGCAGAATATCACCGGCTGAAGTTTTAGCCCCGGCAAAGAAAAAAGACTTGCAGCTTAATCAAATAGTTGCAGAAAAACAAGTAGACTTACCTAATGAAATCGCGGGCAATTATAATTTTAGCAAAAGAGAAGGATCTTCTTTTGCCGAAGAACGTGCCGTAGATAAAATAAAAAGTTTCTTTAATGTAAATTCTTTAGAGTCTTTTGGCTACCCTGACTTTAAAGAAGGATTAATAGCAGCAGGTGCTATAATTGAATATCTTGAAGAAACACAACTGCAAAATATTCCAAATTTAGATGTTATTGTTCCTTATAGTATGAACTCTTATGTGTCAATAGATTCAAATACAAGAAGAAATCTTGAGCTTGTACAAACAGTAAGAGATAAGTGCTATAAAGGCAGCTTGTTATGGGCAATAAATAGAACAAAAACCTCTATGGGTACTCGTCTTTTAAGAAAATGGATTCAGCAACCCTTGCAAAGCATTGATTCTATTTTAAAAAGACAAAATGGTGTTGAAGAATTATTTAATAACAGTATGCTAAGGGTCGAACTAGCCTCATTGCTTGATCGAGTTTACGATATAGAAAGGCTGGCTACAAAAATCAGCAATAATTCTATCAATCCTCGTGACTTTGTTGCTTTAAAAGATTCCCTAAATGTCTTGCCTCGTTTCTCTGAGCTTTTGCAAGAGAGTGCTTCTTATTATTTAAAGAAGCTATCAAACATAGACAATAAACTTGTAGAATTTAGCAGCATAATTGAGCGAACCATACAATATAACCCACCCGTAGGCTTAAAAGAAGGAAAAATAATAAATGAAGGTGTAAACGAAAATCTGGATAATTATAGAAATCTTTTAAACGGGGGAAAAGAATGGCTTGTTGACTTTGAGCAAAAAGAAAAAGAAAAATCAGGCATTAAATCTTTAAAAGTTGGCTATAGCAAAAATTTTGGTTACTTTCTGGAAGTTAGCAGGGCAAACTCTTCTATGGTGCCGGATAACTATATAAGAAAACAAACACTTACAAATGCTGAAAGATATATAACCCCGGAGCTTAAAACCCACGAAACAGAAGTATTAAGCGCAGAAACAAAAGTTGTTGACTTAGAATATCAAATCTTTTGCGACTTAAGAGACTATGCAAATGAATTTGTAGAAGCTATAAGAAGTGTAGCAAAAGATTTATCAGTCATTGATGTATTATTGTCTTTTGCAGATGTTGCTGTTGAATATAATTATATAAAACCAGAAGTAAACGATTCTAAAGAATTAGTAATAAAAGAAGGCCGCCATCCTGTAATAGAACAGCTGTTACCATTAGGTCAATATGTGGCTAATGAGCTTGACTTAACCGGCGGTGACTATGATTTTAGTAATAATAAATGCCAGTTTATGATATTAACAGGCCCCAACATGGCAGGTAAATCTACTTATATGCGGCAAAATGCTTTAATAGTATTACTTGCGCAAATAGGCTGTTATGTGCCTGCTTCAAAAGCACAAATAGGTATTATAGACAAAATTTTCACCAGAGTAGGTGCAGTAGATGATTTATCAACAGGGCAGTCTACCTTTATGGTAGAAATGAACGAAACAGCATTTATTTTAAATTCTGCAACAGAGCGTAGCCTTGTTTTATTAGATGAAATTGGGCGCGGAACCAGTACATATGATGGTGTTGCAATTGCCTGGAGTGTTATTGAGTATATGGTTGAAAGAATAAAAGCAAGAACTATTTTTGCAACTCATTATCATGAAATAAATGTAATTTGCAATAAAATGTCGCAAGTTCAAAACTATAAGGTTACTGTTAGCGAAAACGATGGAGATATTCAGTTTTTAAGACAAGTAGTGCCAGGTGGTACCAGCAGAAGCTATGGTATTCAGGTGGCAAAAATGGCAGGCCTACCTAACAATATTATTTTGCGCGCTCAAAGCCTTATGAATAAAATGCAAAAAGATAATGCTGCAAAAATAAATGTAAGAAAGCAGTCTAATACTGAAATCGAAATAAGTGCGCCTCAATTGTCACTTTTTTCCGAGTAAAATTTTTAATATAAAAATATTATTCTTTATATATCACTTAGTTAGTTAAACTTAAAGTGATGTTTTAACGTTTAGAATGAAAAAAACTATACCTTTGAATAAAATATAAGAGATTTTTTTGAATTTTTATTTTATTCTTAAAAGAAATGATGTAATATATGGTATATAATTTATGTTTAAACTTTATCTCTGAAGGGGAGTACACTATGACTAATAGTACTTTTGAGTGGGCAGAACTAGGCGATATAAAGCGAGGCCGTCCTAATTTGGGAAGCTATGCAGATATACACGTGTATAGATTAATGCAATTTTCTATAAAAAACATGCTTATCAAAAATTTTGGCCGGATAAAGGCTGATGAAATATTCTACGAAGCAGGATTAGAGGCAGGAAGAGTATTTTATGAAAGGTTTATAGAAAAAAAAGATAATTTAACCGAATTATTAAAAGATTTAGAATTAAAATTAATAAGACTAAAGGTTGGCATTTTAAGAATAGAAGAAGTCGATATTGAGAATTCAAAATTTATAGTAACGATTGAAGAAGATCTTGACTGCTCTGGTTTGCCTGTGAGTGACGATGTAATTTGCTCTTTTGATGAAGGTTTTATTGCAGGTATCTTTAGTGAACATACAGGTAGCGAATTTCAAGCAAAAGAAGTAGATTGCTGGTGCTCAGGGGCTAGAGTCTGTAGGTTTGTTATAAATGAAAAGTCATAATGAGCTAGATATAGTCTTAGATAAAATTAATGATTTATTAGAGGCTTTAGCTTATGGAGGAAAAGATTTCTTTCTGATAGAAACCAATAGTTTGAACATATACGATGAAAAAGTTTTAAAGCTCCTAAATAACTTAAACAAGCTAGCAGAAGATAATATAGAAATAGCTAATGCGATAAATAGCATTGCAAAAGGCGATTTGAATTGTAAGCTTAGCAATAATAAAAATATCGTTGCTCAAAATCTAAAAACATTACAGATGAGGCTAAAGCATCTGGTATACAAAACTAAAATGATTGCCTCTGGCGACTATGAGCAACATTTGGATTTTTTAGGCGAACTATCTGACTCCTTTAACTTTATGTTAGAAAAGTTAAAAACATCAATAGCTACAATAGAAGAACAATCCTCCCAAATTAAAAAATATCAGGATCAAAAGTTTGATATTATTATAAATAATATGAAAGAAGGAATTTTTATACTGGATGTAAACAATAATATAGAAACATACAACCAGGCTGCCTTAAACTTATTAAGAATAAATGACTATGATCTTGTAAATAAAAATATAGAAGACTTTTTGCCTGGTATTAAAAATCACCTGGCAACAATTTTAAGCAATAACGAATTGTACGAAATTAAGCTGGAAAAAACCATAGAATTAAGTCAGCTTGAAAAAGTAGACATAAGAATTGACATAAACAAAGTATTCACGGATCACAAAAAAAGAATAATCTTGATAATTACAGACATATCAGAGTTTAAAGAAGTACAACGATTAAAAGATCAATTTTTAGCAGTAGTCAGCCATGAACTAAGAACACCTGTTACCATTATTAATGGTTATTTAGATTTAATTGCAAGTGGAATATGCGGCACTATTGACGATGATATTAAAGTAATGATTGAAAAGTCCCGCCTTAACTGTAGCAGGTTAAATTCAATTATTAATGACCTTTTAGATATAGAAAAATTTGAATCTGAAAAAATAGCATTTAATATGCAAAAACATAAATGTATTGATATCGTTAATGAAATTATAAAGATAAATCAAGACTTGATTGAAAAAAACAACATGAGTGTTCTACTTCATAATAATCTAAAAGAAAATATTTTAATTTATATAGATGGTAATAGGCTAACTCAAGCAGTAACAAATTTAATTACAAATGCAATCAAAAATGCTCCAGAGTATACACCTATAGAATTTCATTTAAAAAGAAATCAGAACACACTTATAATTGCAGTAGAGGATCATGGGTGTGGAATTTCTGATGAAATAAAAAATAAAGTTTTTGATAAGTTTATACAGGCAGACTCTTCTGATTCCAGATCAACAAAAGGGGGTGTGGGTCTTGGGCTGAGCATTGCTAAAAATATTATTGAAAAAATGAATGGGGAAATTAGCTTTGAAACCGAAGTTAACAAAGGCACTACCTTTTATATAAAGCTACCCATTTATCAATAGGTGAGAAGCTTAATAGCTTAGCTGTTTATGTCTTTTTCAATCCAGTTTACAGCATCTGTTATATCATTAGCAATATAATCAGCTGCCTTATCTTTATTTTTTTCTATTTCATTAAGACCGTGTCCTGTCTTAACAAGAATACCTTTGCAGCCGGCATTGTGAGCCAGCTCTACATCAATAAACTTATCACCTATAACATAAGAATTTTTAATATCTATATTTTCAAAATCTTTTATTGCACTGTCTATCATACCGGTTGCAGGTTTTCTGCAATTACATTGTTTTGCATATTCTTCTATAGCTCCTTTAGGATGATGTGGGCAGTAGTATATTGAGTCAAGAGAGGCATTTTCTTTTTCTAATAAGCTATTTAGCTCATTATTTATAATAGAAACATTATCCTCATCAAAATAGCCTCTTGCCACCCCGGACTGATTTGTTACTAAAAAGGTCAAAAAATTCATTTTTTTTAACCTTTTTAAAGCTTCTGCCGTGCCTTGGATAAGTTTTAAGTCTTTTTTATCTTTTAGATAGTGTACATCTTCAATGATTGTTCCGTCTCTATCAAGAAATACAGCTGGTTTTAAACTTTTCATGATTTTTCTTTCTTTTATTTTTTAATAATAGGGTTTAAAAGTAGAAAATAGTTTGTTATAATGCTAAAAAGACCCTAGGAGGTCGAGGGTCAAGTCAACCTCCCAGGGATGAATTAAAGTAGTGATCTAAGCAGCTCTGTAAACATTTTACAGGGCTCTTGATTTGTTAAAGCAAATGCTGCAACTAAAATTAAGAAGCAGACTGTTTTTGCAATAACGTTAATCAAGAAGCATGCCACTTTGTCACTAATCTTTAGCTCCATCAGTCACCTCCTTTTTATTTGTACCGCCTTACTTCAGGCGGGAGGAAGTGTTTGTCCTTTTAGCATTATTTTATTTTCAAGGTTCAGTATAAATTCAAATTTTATAATATAAAAGCATTTTAATATAAAAAACATGGTAAACCAATAAGCTTTTTTTATTAGTAATAATCTAAAGTTTTTATTTTTTAATAATAGGGTTTAAAAGTAGAAAATAGTTTGTTATAATGCTAAAAAGACCTCAGAAGGTCGAAACTGCGAAATTACAACCTTCTGAGTTGAAATTTAGAAAATTATCTTTAAGAGTTCTTGGACTATCGGGTTTAGGAACTCTTTATGTATTAGAGCAACTAACACAATAGCCCCAACAGTAATTAAATACTGCGCAACTCTTTCAGACAATCTGAATCTAAACTCCATAATGAACCGCCTTTCTAAATTGTACCGCCACACAATGGGCGGGTTAGTCCAGCGTTATCACTATCTTGTTAGCATTATTTAATTTTCAATGTGCGATGTAAATTCAAATTTTATAATATAAAAATATTTTAATATAAAAAACATCGTACACCAATAAGCCTTTAAAAAATATAATTTATATAAATCATTTGCTTTTCCAGCAATATTGTATTATAGATAATAGAGAATCATAATCTCGGCAAAGTCGATTCGCTTGACCCAAAAGCTAAAAAAGAGTACCCAAAATGAGTTTTGATGAGATTTTAAACAATATAAACAAAAAAGCTGGAAACCTATTTAAGACCTATAGAAAAAAAACCGATACAATAACAACCAAAATCCTAACGGTTTTTATATTTATAACCATTATTCCACTAATGGTTATAGCGATATTTTCTACATCAATAATAAATGGCAGCATGTTTAAAAGCGCCGGTAAAGAGCTTGATATAAGCATAAAACTGGCAAAAGGAAAACATAGCGAACAGTTCGATAACTTAAAAATATTAGCAGCTCAATCATCTCCTATTATCCTTAAATCTTACGAGCACTTTCTTTTAACGAAAGACAAAAAAGACCTTGTTAAAAACCTTACATTTTTAAAAGAAAGCTCGGACCTAACTTTTTGCTTTATTGTTGATAAAAATAATAAAATTATAAACTCCGAATCCTCAACTAAAATAGTGCAAATAAAAGGAGATTTGTCTAAGCTTATTAACTCTGCTTTTTCTGGTCACACATTGGTTTCTAACGAAATAATAAATCAAAGTGATATAAAATTTGATAAACAACTAAAAACAAAGCGAAATTCAAAATATTACACGCTTTCTACCGTAATAGCAAAGCCTATACAGGATAAAGATAAAAAAGTACAATCGATTTTATTTCTTTCTAAAAGTTTAAAAAATAATGACATACCAAGCCTGCTAAAAAATGTTACTGGGGCAACAATCAATTTTTATCAAATAAAAAATAAAAAAATAAATCTTCTAGCTACAAATACATACAAAAAAAACAATAAAAAAACACTGCTAAATTCAAGTATAGTCGATCATTTCTTAAATAACGGCGAAGATGTTTTACTAAAAACCCAAATGTTTGACAAAAGAGAAATAGGCAAGTTTATGCCGATAAAAAACATTAATGGCAATGTTATAGGCATTATTTATGCCGGCTTGGATGAAGGTATATTTATTAATCCTGGTAACAAAAATATATCTTTAATAGCAATAATTATGGTTGTAAGCTTATTTATTGTTGTAATAATGGCTGCAATTTTATCAAGGGCAATAACAAGACCTCTTTTAAAACTGTTAATAGCTGCTAATGAAATCTCTATGGGTAATTTAAATCAAAAAATAAACATAAAAGGCGATGATGAAATCTCAATGCTAGCAGCATCTTTCACCAAAATGTCCTCAGATTTGTACCAGCAGCAGCAAATTAAAGATAATTTTATAGCAATGCTCACACACGACTTAAAAGTTCCGATGTTAGCAGAAAATAAAACCGTAAGCTATATGCTAGAAGGTGCATATGGAGAGCTAACTTCTGAACAGCGAGAAGTATTAGAGATTATAAGAACAACAAACCATTCTTCTTTAGAAATGGTAAACACCTTGTTAGAGGCGCACAGGTATGATAGCGGAAATAAAACAATTTTATTCAATTCAACTTTTGATTTAGCAGAATTAAGCCAGCAAGCAATTAAAGAAGTCAAAAGCCTTGCAGATGAAAAAAGCATTACCTTTGCTCTAAGCAAAAAAGGCAGCTCGTTAAATGTAAATGCTGATAAGCGCGAAATCAAAAGGGTTTTACATAACCTATTAAGCAATGCTATTTCTAACGGTATAAAAAGAGGAAGCATTGTCATAGAAATACAAGAAATAAAAGAAAGTAAAAAATGGTTTAAGCCAATAGAGTCCTTAAATATATATACAACTTTAAGTAAATCAGTAAATATAGGCAAATCTATACTCTTTAGCATAAAAGACGATGGTGTAGGCATAAGAAGAGAAGATATACAGGGGTTATTTAAAAAATTCTCCTTTAATAAAGGAAGAAATCCCATGGGAACAGGCATAGGCTTATACTATTGTTCTTTGGTAGTAAGGCAACATGGTGGCCATATTTGGGCAGAAAGCTGTGAAAACAAAGGCACAACTTTTTACTTTACACTACCTATAAATTCAACAAAAAAAGAAGGTTAAAGGATAAAACTATGAGTGAGCAAGACAGTAAAATTAAAGTATTAATAGTAGAAGATTGCAAACTTACAACGATCAGTTTAAAAACTTCATTTAAAAAATTTGATTTTATAGAGGTTGTTAGTTCTGTAGAAAATGGAGAACTTGCAATAGAGGCTGTAAAAAGCTTAAACCCTGATGTTATCCTTATGGATATTGGCATGCCTGTTATGGACGGAATTAAAGCCACACAGGAAGTAAAAAACATTAATTCTCAAGTAAAAATAATAATGCTAACAACACATAGCAATGAAAAAGAAGTTTTTGATGCGCTGTCCGCCGGAGCCCACTCTTATTGCTTAAAAGATATAGATGCAGAAGAATTAAGCGCTGTAATAAAAAGCACTCACGGCGGTGCATCCTGGCTAGACCCCGGCATTGCAAGGCTTGTTTTGTGCAATGTATCAAAAAGGCAACAAAACAATGAAGAAGAAGCATATAACTTAACAGAGAGGGAGTTGGATATCCTTAATTTAATAGCACAGGGTTATAGCAATGCTAAAATATCCGAAACACTTTATATAAGTATGAACACCGTAAAAACGCATATCAAAAATATCTTTCAAAAGCTAGAAGTAGAAGACCGCACAGAGGCGGCCATGAAAGCTTTTAAAAGTAATTTGATTTGAATTTTATACTAAATAATAGATTTAAGTTTAGCCTATTTTGCTCTTTTTAAAAGGCCAACTAATCCTTTAAACTTTGATCTTATAGCATCACCAGTTGCTTTAATAGGGTCACCACCAACTAGTTTATCTGAAGCGATTACAGGCTTTGCCCAAGCAGAACTAGGAATGCGCACATGTTTTCTTTTGATTTTTGTCATTTTGCCTTTATGTGTCTCTAATAGTTCACTTACTTTGTCAACCGACTTGTCTTCAGTAGCGCAAAGCTCATCAGCAAACCTATTAAGCTCCTCTAAAAAGCGAGCATTATTTTTAGAGTTGTTCTCAACCCCGTAAGCCTTGAAAGTGCTGTTTACAGGGTATAAGTCAGATGTTGTAGAACATAATCCGGGCTTTTTCAGGTATGACTTTGCGCTTTTTAAGTTTCTGACTACTTCTGTACGTTTAGCCGGATCAGCTGCATTACAACCTTGAGGACTTTGCTCTATAGCTTTTATCGCTTTATCAAGGAAATTAATTGATGAAAATTTTTCCCAGTCCTGTGCTTTAGTCAATAATTCCTTTTCAAGCTTTTTATTTTCTTTATAAGTTTGCATTGGCTTGGCAATACTGGCTCTTAGATTTTTGCCAGCTTCTATAATAAAATCACTAACAGTTGCATCAGCTTTTTTTGCACCTGCAGCAAGTTTTTTGCTAACACTTAATTTTTTTTCTGCTTTTTTTATATATTCAATTTTATCAAGGCTAGTATTTGGTGCTTCGCTACAGTGTTTCTTCCAGCGAGGATAATTATTCAGGCTTTTCTCTTGCTCTGTTACTGCTTTACAAATTTTAGTTACGTCTGAGCCGGCTTTTTTTAGTTTTTCAGCAAAAGTTTTACGTTCTGCTTCTGTTGCTTTTTTACTAAGTTCATCGATTTGCTCCATCGTTGAGCTTAATACTTCACTCATACCTTGAGCTATTCCAGAGACAGCCTTGTGGTTTAATTTTGTTCCAGGTTGCGACAATGTCTCTGATTTTTCTTTCATATGCTTCTTTAAAAAACCTTTAGCTCTTTCCATAAGCTCTTCAGGGGATTGCTTCTGAGCCGGAGTTATTTCTGAGGTTCCAGCCACCGGAGAGCCAGTTTGTTGCACTGGGTTGCTTAAAGATAATGCCCTCTTGGTCTTGGCTTCCTTCTCAACGCCTGACGTGCTAGGCATGCTCTTTGATTTAGGCATCAGTTGTTGTCCTAAGTTTTTAGCTGTGGGAGCTTTTTCTGGAGGAGGAGGGAATGAAAAACTTTGTGCGGGGGTTGTAGTTTCTTGTGGGCCTAGCGACAGGGCTCTTTTTCGATTGCCTTGCCTGCTAACACCAGGAGCGACAGGAGAACTTTCAAATTTTGCTTCCTGTATTGATTCTAGGCCACCTGGATTTTGTCTTCTCTTGCCAGGTGAACCTGATCGTACATCTCTAATTTCTTCTGCTTTTTCTAATGAACTAGGAGGCTCAAAAGAAAAAGTCCTCTTTATGTTTCCTTGGCTACTAGTGCCTGGCTCGCTCAGCCTACCAGGCTCACTTTTAACTCTTCTAAAGTCCTTTGCTTTTTCTCTTCTTTCTGCACCTTCACTTTTTGCTCTGCCAAGTTTACTTGGCCCACTAAAGCCAATGCCACGTATACTTACCATAAATAATCCTTTCGTTTTTGTTTCCAAATTAGTTTTTTATTGTTCTGTTTGTTCTGCCACATGCCATTAAACTACAAACAAAGAATAAGTTTACAATTTTGTTTTAATTTGTGTATAAATGTTAACGGGTTTTAAAAGGGAAAGTTTTGATTTTATTTTTCTAATATTTAAATAAAAAGGTTAAATAAAAGGATTCTAAAAAGTTTTTTCTGTTTATAATTAAACAATTGGAATAAAAAGAGAGAGAAAAAAAGAAAGGTTTTATAATGCTAAATATTCAAAGATCAGGCTTTACCCCACAAAAAGCACTTAAAAAAAACACCCAACAACAGCAAAAACTTAATCAAACTCATCAGCAAAAGTCTAGCAGCAATGTTGCTTTTAAAGCAGGAGAAAAGAAACTCACTGAGAGAGCCAATATATGGAGAAAATCAGTTCAAACTTGGGTAAAGGATACAGCTTGGCCTAAATCTAAAGAATGGACAGGTAAAGCTGCTAAAAAAACACGTGAAGTGATGCATGACACGCTTAACCCTAGGTCAGAAGAAGCAATTAAGCGAACAGGTAACTTAAATGCTGCTATAGAAAAGCAAGCTAGACGAGAAGTAAGGCTTGGTCTTGTGCAAGAAGGTACTCCTTTGCATTCAATTCGCCAAGAACAACTTGCTAAGAGTGATGCCTTATTAAAAGAAGTTAATCAGTCAGGAAAAAAACAAACAGAAGGGCTTTGGGGTAAATTAAAAAATAATTTTAGAAGATCTAATGAAGTAAGACTAGAAGAAAAGCTCGACGCAGGAACCGCTACAGACAGAGATGTGAAAGCAGCCCAGGGAAGAATTGCAAAACTAGAAAAACGTCTGCCTCAGCCAGAAGTTGAATCTACATCTGCCAGATCACATGCAAGCCAATCCGGTAAAGCCGTAGAAAGCACATCTTCTAAAAAAGAAAGTCCTCTTGAAAAAGAGATAGCTAGAAGAAAAGAGCAACTCAATAGATTAACAACGCAAGCAAAAAGCAATATTGACAAGAAAGCAGAGGCGGAAATGGCTAGGACAAAAACTAAAGCAGAGGATAGAAAAAGAGCACTCTCTTCGTCACAAAAATAATAGCAACAAAACATGTAACACAATTTTTAATAAGCAAAAAAGTAAGGCATTAAAACCTTACTTTTTTAAATTTATTTAATTTTATTATATTTTTTTTATTTCAGAAACTTTTCAGGCGCTAAAATAGAAACTATTGAATTTAAAGATAAATATTTGTTAGCAACATCTTTAATGTCCTGAGGCGTAATTTTTTTAACCTTTTCTTTCAACTCATTATCATACTTAGCCCCAAGGCCAATTATGTCATAATATCCTAAATAGTGCGCCTGCTGAGAATTTGTCTCATGGAAAAATGCTAACTTACCCAAATAATTATTTTTTGCATTTTCCAGCTCTTTTTCTTCAACAAGGGTAGTCATAAGCTTTTCAACCTCAGTTTTAAAACCACCCAGTGCCACTTGTATATTAGAAGGCTCAGTAGCTATATAAATACTAAATAATCCGGCATGTTTAAAAGACTCATAACTACTTCTTACAACATAAGCAAGCCCTTTTTTATCTCTCAACTCAACAAATAATCGAGAGCTCAAGCCGCTTGCCCCTAATAGAGTATTTAAAATTTTCAGCTTAAGAGCATCATCCTCGGTAACAACAGGTCCTAGCCAACCCTGAAAAATTTGTGCCTGAGCAGCATCTTCTTTAGCATAAGTCACTGTTTTGCACTCAGATAATTGATTTGCCGCTGGCACACTAAATTTATTTTTTACTTGCTTTATACATCCAAGCTTGTTTTCTAGCTTTTCTTTAATAATATCCTTGTCAATATTGCCAACAACAACAATATTCATTCTCTCAGCAGACAAAGAATCATTATAAAAAGCAATAACTTCTTCCTTTGTAATCTCAGGTAGTGTTTTTAAAACAGTAGTCGGTGACTGACCATAAGGATGATCGCCAAACATATTTCTAATTAAATTATCAACCGCCAATGTTCTGGGCGAATCAAGCTCTACGCCAATTTCTCCTTGAAGCTTTAGCTTTTCTTTTTCAATTTCATCAAAAGTCGAATTTAGTATTATATCAGCTAAAATATCAAGAGCCTTGTTCAAATCTTCGTTTAAAAAAAGCGACCTAAATTTTATATAGTCATGCTTAGCTTCGATGCTCATTTCTATAGCTTCAGAATCCAGCTCATCAGCAATTTGCTTAGATGTTTTTGTTTTAGTTCCCTGTAATAGCAGCCTGGCTGCCAAGCTGGCAATGCCGGCTTTATTTTGGTTTTTAACCCCAGAATCTATAAAAACATTAATAGAAATCCTGGGTGTATTTTCATTTTTCCTTGTTATCAAACGAATACCGTTATTCAAGTTTATTGTATCAAAAGAGTTCATGTTATTCCCCTTTACTTATTCTGGCATCAAAACAGAAATGCTGGCTTTATTTAAATCTATATATTTTTTAGCAACTTCATAAACATCGTCAATAGTAATGTTATTAAGTATTTCCATATATTCAACGTAGCAAGATAAGCTTTCGCAAACAGTCATATAATACCCGATTGCCTCGCCTATTTCTGACACGGTTTCAGACTCAGAAGCAAATTGTGACTTTAGTTTTTTCTTAGCTTTGTTGAATTCCTGTTCTGTTATTTTATTTTCATATAGCTCATTAATTTGGTTTTTAATTGTATTCAGAGCTTCTTCTTTGTTTTCCGGCTTAAAATTCATTTGCACAAAAAACGTATTGCCATCTTTAAAACTATACTGAGTGGAGCCAATAACATTAAAGATCGGCTGCTCAGGCTTTTCTATCAAATTTTGATATAACCTGCAACTTTTACCCTCACCTAATATAATACTAATCATCTCTATAGCAATAGATTCTTTCAAGCTAGTTGCCTTAGGCGCATGAAACCCCATAATAGCAAAGCCTGTATTTATTTTTCCTGTTTTTTCAACATATCTTTCTTCTGTTTGCTCAGGCTCTGATGTGTATACAGGCTTAGAATTTTTTTCTGTACTTTTAAATACAAAGTTTTTTCTTACTAAATCAAGGGCTTCTGCCTCATCTAAATCTCCAACGATTATTGTAGTAAAGTTTTCAGGCCTGTACCACTTATTATAATAATCAACAATTTCACTACGGGGTATAGAGGCAATAACCTCACCCGTACCTATTACATCACGTTTATAAGGATGTTTATTATACATTAATTTATTAAGTTTATTATAAGTTTTTGTCCAGGGCTGATCGTCTCTCATTCTAATTTCTTCAATAACAACGTATCTTTCCCTTTTTTCTTCAACATCATTTTTATTAAAATCAAAGGCTTTCCCAATTTCCCGCTCAGGAAATATAGGATCTAACATCATATCAGCATGTAATTCCAGGGCTTGTGTAAACTGCTCATTATTTTCGCCCTTAGGCAAAGTTACATAATAGAAAGTATAGTCTTTCCAGGTTGCAGCATTTACGATAGCTCCTTTAGCTTCTAGTATTCTATCAAATTCTCCCGGGCCGTATTTGTTTGTACCTTTAAACATCAAGTGCTCAAGAAAATGAGAAATACCGGTAATCTTATCATCTTCATTAATAGAGCCTGTTTTCACCCAAGTGCTGACATTAGCCAAATCACCTTGCTTGTTAGCAATTACTACTGTATGACCGTTTTCAAGCTTATAAAGCTTGACAGGCTTATCAAGAAAAGGAAATTTTACATCCTCTTGATTGATAATTTGTGACAAATCTAAAGCCATAAGTTTTCAATCCTCCAAAATCTCTTTAACTAATAGGGTAATTGTATCAAACTTAAAGGAAAATTTATATAATCTTTTAGGCGTCCTTCGCGCCAAGGTCGCTACGGAGGGTTTGGCAGCCTAGGTCTGCCAAACCCATAATTTGGTACAGTTTGCTTCTTGCTTTAGATTTTTAAACTATATGCTTTTGTGCCGTAGGCACATTTTTTTATTTATATTCAAAATAATAGTAAATACTAAAAGAGCTTTACTAAGTAAAATAAGCTTTAATTGATTATTATAATTTTTATATTAGAATATTTTTATAAAATTAAAAAATTCAAAGGGTTGATAGTTATGTAATTAAAATA
>JANQFW010000040.1 GCA_028277625.1 Candidatus Gastranaerophilales bacterium
AAGATTGTTAATTTATTGTTAAGGTATAATTTATTTCAACATATAAATATTAAATTACATTCAAAGAGTTTTCGTCCTCTAAATGTTTGAATAAAAAAACAGTTATTTTCATATTTTCGCAGTATTGAGAGGTAATTAAACTTAATTGGTAAAGTTTTCGTTCATTGGCAAAATATTTTTTTTGAACATTTAAATAGTGATTTTTTATACTTTAGTATTAAAAATAGTTAATATTTATTAGAAAGAGATTCGGATGAGAGTTTACCCGCATTGCCGGTAGATATATTAAAATATTTTTGTTTTAATTATACTATTGCTGAGTAACAAATATAACGAAGAAAGAAAATTTAATATGCGATTGCCAACGTTTAAAGGAGCACGACTGATAACTGTAACAAATAAATATGAAAATAAAAATGATCCCCAAGGTTATAATGAAATTACTATCCCTGACAATATTAGAGTTCTAGGCAAAGCAACAATATTTGAAAACGGAATAATTCTTCCTGAAAAATACGAGATGAAAGAACAATTATCAAGATACTCAGATGGAACTACTATCACTTCATCTAAGTATTTTCAAGCCGCACATAATCACAACGTAAGAGAGAATGGAACTAATTACGGACTTGAGTTATTAAAAAAAATATTTGTTGGTCGTCCAATTTATGGAGACGTGACTTTAGAAAAAAAGATACCTGATGGCGCTCGTAATGCCAATGATTCTTTTCATCTGGGCAATTGGAAAAAAGATACTGATAACAAGGGTTTTTCATCGTTTGCATTAAAATTTTTTGAACAGGCCAAAGAAATCCCAAGTCTTACATTTGATGCGGCAACGGAATTAGCGCAACAGTTGTTTGAATCAAGCAAAAAAGAGAAAAGATCAGCACAACCTTAGTTAAAATAAAAGGAAGGTAATTTTCTTTTATGCAAGCTTTTTTTTATTTGTGTTATAGTATATAGTTAGTATAACTTTTAAGTAAAATATAAACTATGAGCAACACAAACAATCCATCAGAAGAAAAAATAAAAATACTAATAGTCAGACTAAGTGCAATAGGTGATGTGGTACACTCATTACCTATTTTGCATGCAATAAAGTCCAAATATCCCAATGCAACAATAGGCTGGCTTGTCGAGGATAAAGCTACAGATTTAATCATAAATAATCCCCTTATTGATAACGTACATATTTTGCCAAAAGCAAGGTGGAAAAAACAAAAAAGCCTCGCAAATATCAAAGAATTTTTTGCACTAATAAAAGAGTTAAGAAAAGAAAAATACGATATAGCAATAGACTTGCAAGAACTCTTTAAAAGTGGTTTAATGACATTCCTAAGCGGCAGCCCCAGAAGAATTGCACATGCCAAAACAAGAGAATTTGCAGACCTCTTCGTTAATGAAAAACTAAAAGCTCATGATATATTTGATACTGAAAGAATGATAGTAGACAGATACCTGGAACCGGCAAGATATCTGGGAGCAAGTACTGATGAAGTAAAGTTCTCGCTACCACCTGTTCCAACAGAAGATAAACAGCATGTAGATAACCTATTGAGCGAAATCAACAAGCCAATAGCAATCTTATGCCCCTCTACTATATGGAAAACAAAACATTGGATCGATGAATACTGGGCTGTATTACTGGACGAACTGCAAAATAATTTTGATGTCATCTTTATAGGTGCACCATCAGATAAACAGCTTGTAGAAAAAATAGTCTCACACTCCAAAACAAAAAATTATACATCTCTTATCGGCAAAACTTCACTTTTACAGCTTATAGAAGTTTTTAACAGAAGTGAAATAATGGTTGCACCCGACACAGGTCCGGCCCATATAGCCGATGCAACAGGTAAGCCCATAATATTTACAATATTCGGCTCAACAGCCAAAAACAGAAGCAAACCATATGGAGATAAACACAAAGCATTTGCAGCAGATATAGCCTGCCAACCATGCTTTAAGCGCAATTGCCTGAGAAAAGACTTTAATATGGAATGCGTCAAGTTAATTACACCGGAAATAATATTAGATGCAATAAAAGATAAGTTTACATATCCCCTATGAAATGGTATAAGTTTTATATAATGCAATAGGATATGATGATGTTCTCAAACTTTTATAAAAGATGGAAACGAATTCTTAACAGGTATCAAAAGCGCATTGGTCGCTTAGAAAATAGCGTTATGGACGATGTTCACAACTTTAAAGAAGTTTTTGAAAGAAATTATGTCCTAGAAAAAGAAATAGCAGAAAGAACGCTAGAGCTAAACCAAGCAAATAAAAGTATTCTAACTCTAAAGCACATTCTATCAACAATGAATTCGTCAGAACCATTGTCAGAAGTTTTAAACACCATAGCAAACAGCTTGGCAAACGATGTCGGCTATGTATGCTGCATGATATTTCAGATCAACCAAACAGGCCCGTTCAAAGGACTAAAAGTAAGAGCAATCACAGATAACGAATATGCTAAAAAAATTAACGCTATTCTAGGCACAGATGTTAATAGTATTGAAGTCTGCTATGATCCCAAAATAAACCCAATGGCAGAAGCAATAAATAGCAGCACCATAACCAATCTCAAAAAATTTAGTATATTACTTGACTGCTCAGTGAAAAATATCGAAGAAAAAAGATTAAAAGCACTGGACGAATTGCTGAACAAACGCTCAGTTTCAATTCTCCCCATAAAAGTACAAGACGATGATTTTGGCTGCCTAGTCGTTGTATCTGTAAGAAGTGAAATAACAAACACAGAAAAAAACTTCCTCTCTTTATTAGCAGGCCAAATGGAACTAGCTGTAACAATTGCCAATTTGTTTGAGCAAATAAGAGAACAGGCAATCACAGACGGCTTAACCGGACTCTATAACAGAAGACACTTTGACCAATGCCTACTAACAGAAGCAGATAGGGCAGCAAGATTAAATCAGCCATTTTCACTGATATCATTAGATCTAGATCATTTAAAATTTATAAATGATAACTATGGTCACACAGCTGGCGACGCAGCCATAAAAAGAATTGGCGAAATTTTAAAAATGAACGCAAGATCAATTGATATACCATCAAGGTTTGGTGGCGAAGAATTTACGATAATACTTCCCGGCATTGATACAGAAGGCGCAATGGTTGCCGCAGAGCGTTTAAGAATAGCTGTTGAGTCATCTCAATTACCGGAAATTGGTACAATAACTACTAGTGTAGGGGTAGCAACATTCTTAAGGCATACTGATTCTATAAGTGAATTATTAGAACTAGTAGACCAAGCCCTCTACAAAGCAAAAAGAAACGGCAGAAACCAAGTTCAACTAGCTTCGCAAAAAGAAGAAATGAACTGGCAAGTTACGGCACTGCTTACATTCGTAGATATTTTAACAAAACAAAGAGTGCCAATTAACAAAGAACTTGCTGATGAGTTAATAGAAAAACTTAAAAAAGCACCTAATGACAAGCAAGACCTACAAGATTTTCTATACTATATAGTTGACGCACTGACTTACACATTTGAACCTGTGTACCAAAGAAAAGACATTCAAAAGAAAATAGACATAGCCGCAGAAATGGCAAAAAGATTAAACATGGCAAGAGGTGAAAGAGACTGCCTAAAGCTTGCTATATTACTAAATGATGTCGGCAAAATCATGGTTCCCGAAGATATTCTACTCAAACCAGGCCCATTAGATGATGATGAAAAGAGGCAAATCATCAAACATCCGGTAATAGCAGCAAAAGAAATGCTAAAACCGCTAAAGCCTTCATCTTGTGTAGTAAATATAATGGAAAGCTACAAAGAATGCTGGGATGGAACAGGCTACCCGGGCGAATTAAAAGGCAGCCAAATACCGTTAGCATCAAGAATTATATCTATTATAGACGCATACTATGCAATGACAAGCGATCGTCCCTACAGAAAAGCAATGTCGCATGACGAGGCAATACAACTGCTCAAAGAAGGCGCAAACGTAAAATGGGACGAACGACTAGTAAATATGTTTATAGAAATAGTAGAAAAAATTAAAAACAGTGTTATAACAGACAAAAAATAACTACATAAAGCTTTTAATAAACAGCTTCATGCTTTTATACAGTGTTTTTTACCATTTTTTTATTATTAAATTTCAAAAAACAAAGAATTAACAAAGTCTAAAGTCCACCCATAAGACTCTAAAACTTTGCAAATAAAACTTTTTTACAATTTTGATAGCCACATTACTATCAAATTATTAACAATCTAAAATAAGAAAGCAAGGGCATACGAGAACTTCTATTTTTTACAAAACTACATAATATAAAGCTTAACTGAATTAAAACACAGCTAAAGCACATGTAGCAAAGTAAGATTTAGAAGGAGAATAACATGTTAAAACTAAAAGAAAGAGTAATGAAAATGGCAAAGGACATTTTCGAAATTCATTCACCTTATGGCAAAAGAGAACAAGCTGTATTTGGTGAAATGGGTCAACAAATGAAAGCTTTCATGGCAAACAAAGCATATTCATTTGACAACGTTATAGAAAAAATGAAAGACCTTAAAAAAGATTTTATGGAAGATGGAGCAATATCTCTTTCCACAGGCAAATTAAACAAGTTTATAGGAAAAATAAAAGAAGTAGTAGCTACACACTACCCAGACCTGGCAAATTGGCAACAAACAGGCCTGGATAAAGCAAATGATGTAATTGCAGGCATACAAAAAGACCATGGCAATGCGGATGAAATAACACTTTCCGGTGAAGAAATACGTGATTATGTCGGTAAAATTAGCAAAGAAATAGTGGGAGCTGTAAAAACAAGTCAAGCAGTACCAGAAAGCCACTTCATAGCTATAGATAAAATCAATCAATTAATCTCAGACAAACTAGCATACGACCTGGTTAAAGCTTGCGAAGTTGACGCAACTGCACAACCAACTAACGAAGTTGTTGAATTCCAACCTCTTGTACCAAGCCTATAATAAGCCCTTAGACAATTCAAGGATCTCAATAAATCCACACTCTCTACTATTGATGGTTCATCAAATATTTCAAGAGAAATTTGAGGTTCAAGCCCATGTTTACTGAAGCAATCAGAGATCTTTGCAAAATCTATAGTACCCTTTGCCAAAGATTGATGAGAATCAAATTTTGAACAATTATTATGATAATGCATATACTCTACCCTATCTGCGCATTTCTCAATCCACTGAGAAATGCGCAGGTTTGAATATACATTTACATGCCCCACATCAATGCATATTTTCAAATAGTTATTAGCAACATTATCAATAATTCTATTTAATATATCAGGCTCAGCTTCATAAGTGTTCTCTAAAAAAACTTTAATGCCAATATCATCAAAATTCTTTATATACTCTTGCCAAAACTCGCTTTGCTTTTCCACAAAATAATTATCATAAAATCCCAGCCTCACCTGAGAATTATACGCAGTATGAAAAATAAGCGCACTAACCTTCAATTCTTGCGCTGCAATAATAATTTGTTCATAGCGCTTAAGAGTAAAAACTTTAACACCAGGATCCATAGCAATAGGATTTAAATCATAAAAAGGTGCATGTATTGTCAAAGTGCCATTAAAAGAAGAAAAAGCTTCTTTAAACTCTTTTAGCTTTTGCTCAAAGCTATTTTCAAGTATATAAGGATCAACAAAATCACATACTTCTATACCCGCACCAAGCCTTTGGGCAAGTTTTATCGAGTTCACAATATTATCAGTTGAACACGAAGAAATTAATAGTTTTAAATCTTTATTGTGCATTATTTATACCCACTTCAGCACTTTTTAGCAAAAACTGCTTTAAACCGGTAAATCTATTTTTCGTATCATTACGCCTAACAGACTGAATCAGCCCGGGCTTATTACCTACAAGTATTACAAGTTTTTTGCCTCTTGTAACAGCCGTATAAATTAAATTTCGCTGCAACATAACATAATGCTGACTATGAACAGGTATTATAACAACGGGATATTCACTCCCTTGGCTTTTATGTATAGTAATAGCATAAGCATGCGTTATCTCATCGAGCTCATCAAAGCCGTATTGAACCTCATTATCATCAAAAACAACTGTCAGCTCTTCTTGTTCATTGTCTATATGCTTAATTTTTCCAATATCACCGTTAAAAACATTTTTATCATAATTATTAACAGTTTGCATTACCTTATCATTAACTCGATAAACAGAATTAAATTTCTTAATAAAAGCCCCTTTTGGGTTTAAAATTTTCTGTATTTCTTTATTTAAAGATTCTACACCGATCACACCTTTATACATAGGTGCTAACACCTGTATTTCAGTTAACGGATCAAATCCAAATTTTTGCGGAACTGACTCTTTTATTAATTTTTTAATAACACTTAGGGCATTTTCAGGCTTATTAGATTCTATAAAATAAAAATCCGTAGAGTTCGGCTCATTAACTTTAGACCTTGGATAATCAGGCAACTTGCCGCAATTAATCCTATGAGCATTTAATGCTATGTTGCTGCCTTTTTCTTGCCTAAAAATCTTTTCTAATTTACACACAGGTATTTTATTTGATTCTATAATATCTTTCAAAATATTCCCCGGCCCCACAGAAGGCAATTGGTCCTTATCCCCGATAAAAATCAAAACTGCATGTTCAGGCAAAGCTTTTATCAGTGCATTTGCAAGAAACAAATCAAGCATACTGCTTTCATCTACAATAAAAACCTCACCCCTCAGCTTAGACTTAGCGCCATACTTAAACCGCCCGGAAAACGGATCAAACTCAAGCAACCTATGAATAGTACTTGCTTCACTTTCTGTGGACTCAGATAATCTTTTTGCGGCCCTGCCAGTTGGCGCACATAAATGTGCTCTTTGCTTATTATCACTAAAAATATTTAATATTAACTTTGTTATAGTTGTTTTGCCTACCCCCGGCCCACCGGTTATAACCAAAACATTGTTATTAACAGCCATTTTAATTGCTTCAACTTGTTCAGGAGCAAACTTAAAGTTATTTTCGCTTTCAAATTTATCTATATATTCTTGAGCATCAACATCTTTGCATGGTGGCTCATTCTGATTTAAAAACAAAAGTTTCTGGGTAATTTCACTTTCTATATTATAAATAATATCTAAATAAACATACTCTTGATTATCCAAAAGCTTAGTTTTTACTAACTTGCCACCATTAATTAATCCATTTACAGATTGTGCAACAAGCTTTGGACTTATATCAAGAAGATAAGCCGCTTTGTTTATCAAGTCCTCATAAGGAAAAGCACAGTGGCCATCTTTTTGAATTTCATTTAATACATGCAAAATCCCGGCACTAACCCGATTCTCAGAATACTTTGATATATATAAGTTCTGAGCAATCAAGTCAGCTTGCTTAAACCCAATCCCCTTAATATCTTCAACAAGCTGATAAGGATTCTCTTTTATTTTATTTACAGAATGCTTCCCATATTCCTTATAAATTCTTAGAGCCTTTGCCGTGGTCAATTCCTTACCAAAATTCAAGACTATATCTTTTATGGCCTTGTGCTCTTTCCAACTTTTTTGCACTTTCTCAAGCTTAGACTCTCCAAAGCCTTTTAAAGCCAGCAGCCTAGATGGTTCTTTATCTAAAATTCTAAATATGTCACTGCCGTATTTTTCAGTTAAAATACCTGCATAATGCCTACCAATACCTTTTATCAATCCTGAGCCCAAAAACTTTTTAATACTTTCCGGGGTTTCCGGATAAGATGTTGTTATATCAGTCGCCTGAAACTGCTTACCGTACTCTTTGTTTTCTGTCCAACTGCCTTTTGCCTCAATACTCTCACCTTCATTAAGCCTAGTACCATTTGTGGTCAGCGTTATCTCATTTTCTTTATCATCAATTACTTGCACCACGATAAAGCCAGTATCTTCTGACCAGTATGTTACTTTATCTATATAGCCTTTAATGCTTTCGTTTTCTTGATTCATTATTTTTCAATTTAAATTATGTTAATTTATTTTAATTATTACAAAAAAAGTGTTATAAATGCAAAAAAATTGGGAATAAATATAATAGGAACCGAAACTAATTTAAATTATTACTTTAATAAAATAAGCAGAAGGGAGTGGTGGACTAGACTGATAATAAATTTAGCTTAAGCTTTGTTTATGAAAAATGTAGGAAAGGTGTGAGTTAGAAAAAACCACTTTAGTACGTAATTTAATTTAAGATTTAGAGCAATATCCTGATTATTCTCATTTTTAAGAATATTCAGGATATTTGTTTTTTAAAACTATAAATTAGATAATCTAAAATTATTGTACAAATTTTTATTATAATGCTAATATTTTAGGTATTATAATAAAGCAAAGCTGTATATCATTGCGAAATAGGCGAAAAACAAAACTTATGTAAGGAATTAGCAATTAAAGATTAATAGGGAAAGAATAATATAAAATGCATTTAGTTAAATATAATAGCTCAGGAAAACTTGTAAACACTCGAAAGTACCCAAAAGAAGAGATTTTACGACAGTTTAATCTGGAAACAAAAGGAGCTGCTCTTGCAACCAAAAATATAGCAACACTCGCAAATGGAGAAACACTTGTTCTTGTAGATATTGAGGGCAGCAGCAATAAAGAAATTCTAGAAAGTGCCGTCAAACAGTTAAAACAGCATAAAAAAACTCTTAAAACTCTCAAGGAATCAATCGAAAGATTCAAAAAGGCAGGCGAAAGGTACACGCTTAAAAAAAGTTTATCTGAGAGTCTGGGGCTGGGAGTTAAAAAAGCTGCTGTAAATAATAAAGCTGGCATTCCTATCAAACCCCTGCAAGAAACCATTTTAGATTTATATGTACCAACATTAAGAGCAGCAGCTAAATTTAAAGATTTTGGAAAACAGCACAGAGCAAAAAAAATGGCTAAGTTAAAAGAGGCTTACCCAAATACCAGTAAGGCAGCTTTAGAGCTTGTATTAAAAGCAGTAACTAAATTCAAAGCCCAAAAGTTATAGCTCAGTAGTTTTTATTAAATAAAATTTATACTCTCTTTTATTTTAAAAATATTTGATAAATAATAATTAAGTTTTAAACTAATTAAAAGGATATAAAAATGAGTGTTCAAAGCCCCCTACTTAAAAGTACTGTTACATATGATGCTAAAACTGGTATGCCCATAAAGATGGCATTGATAAACAGTAACGCCAAAAGCAATAGCTGCCTAACGAAAAGCCCTCTAATAGCATCAAAACTAAGCAATAAAAAAACAGTTGCTTTATCTAATATACCTATTCCTAATGCGATTAAACTTTAAGAAGTGAACTTGCTGTATTAAAAGCTGTTGCTAAATTCAAATCACTTCTAAAAAGATAAAATTGTATCACTATAAGAAACAGGCAAAAAACAAATCTTATGTAGATCATTAACGATTGTTACAAAAATAATATTTGAATACAAATTTCATGCAGAAATTCTAAAAAGATGCTAAAATAGATATTAAGTATATATAAATATTTTGCTACATAATTTTGAGCGGTAAAGGCTATACAAAAATGAACATTACACAGTACATTAATAGTTTACTAGTTATTTTCTGGAATATAATTGCATTCCTATGCCCTTGTATTTCAAAAGACAATTTTGAAGAAGATAAAACACGCTCTTTATCTGTATGTGTAAATGTTTATAATTATTCTAGTAGCATATATACTATTCTAAAAGAATTTTCAAATAAATTATTATTAAAACATAACAACAAAAACTCTATCAACATTACGATAGAGCCAAAAGACACATATAGAAATAAAAATGCTGTTATAAACAGAATAAATTTTGATAACACATTAATAAATCAAGCGATTAAATTCGCAAAATCATTATATTCCAATAGATTAAAGGATGCGCAAGCCACGCAAATTTTAATTTTAAAGAGGCATTTTATTCGCCTAGAGGATAAGTGTGCCCATTTTTCCCTTTTTGCAGTGCAAAAGTGTCATTGTCTAATTTTTATTGTTTTGATTTAACACACAATTGAATAATCTTTTTTTTGCCCCTCTTTAAGGCTAAAAGAGCAAGTTTTGTGATGGGAGCTTTTCGCTGGTTGAAAAAGCTCCCATTTTTATTGATATTTTCGATATTATTAGATAAAATTAAATATAATTAGGGAGATAAAAAATGACTACAATGCGAGGAGCTATAGTTCGATACAACCCACAGGGTGAAGCGACATTTTGCAAATAATAGCATAGCACAGCAGCCTCACGAAGCATTGAATACTTTTCATACGAAAGAATTCTACAATATTGAAGAATATATGGGAGGATACTCTTCTCAAAAGAAAACTCCAAAAGGGTTAGCAGAATGGCTTGGAGAGAAATTTGTTTCGACAATTGCATTTCAACAACAAGCAAAAGGTTTGCCCATGCTTGAAGGCACGGCCAGATTTCCTAATGGAGATGTACTTGTAAATACATGGGGCCATAATGACAAACAAGTACTTAAAAATGCAGCTAAGAAATTAAAAGCAAGACAAAGCACTGAAAAGGCCGCATCTAAAATAAAGGCGATTGCAGAACAGAGAGTAGCTGCTAAAACTGTTAAAAAAGTTGTTGCTGATATTTTTAAAAAGGTAGCTAGATAATTATAAGCCCAATAAAGCTAACAATATTTTTCAAAACAAATGAGGCTTTCGGGCCTCATTTAGTCTATCTGTATACTTTTATTAATTTACAATCTATGCACTTGTCGTAGATAGAGTATTATTATTGTGCTTCTCATAAATATATCTAGCGAAAGCTTCTAGTTGTAAATAATCTTCATCACTAGGGTACCCCTTAATTAAAACAGGATCGATAAATTCTGCCTGTAAAGAGAATAAAGTTGACTTTAACTGCTTCAAAACAGTAGTTCCCCATCCATAAGAACCAATTAAAGAAATATACTTAGTTTTTGGCTTAACAGCATTCAACAAGAAAGCTGCATTAGCCACAACAGGGTGCGCCCCACCAAGCACAGTTGATGTACCAAAAACAATTGTAGATGCATCAACCGCAGACTCAAGCAATTCGCCCATATCAGTAGTGATTAAGTTATAAGGCTTAACCACAAAGCCCTTCTTTACAAAACTGTTTATCAAATACTCAACCATCCCGGTTGTATTGCCGTACATAGATACATACGGGATAATTATTTCATTTTTCACATCATCAGATATCCAGTCTTGATAGGCGTTTATCATATGGTTAGGGTTTAAATTAACAGGCCCATGACTAGCCGCCAATAGCTCAATATCATACTCAGATATAGTATTAAGATGCTTTTTAATGATCTTCCTAAATGGCATCATAATCTCAGCATAATATCTTTTAGCTGCATGCATATACTTAGCTTCGTTATTAGCAAACAACTCACTTGTAGAGTAATGAGAGCCGAATAAGTCACAAGTAAACATTATCTTATCTTCTTTTAGATAAGTTAACATAGTATCAGGCCAGTGAACCCAAGGGGTTATAATAAACTCAAAAGTTCTATCCCCCAAAGACAAAGTATCTCTATCATTTATAACTATAAAGCGACTTTCATCAAAGAAGAACTGATCCTTGAGTATTTCTTTACATTTTGCATTTGTTACAATCTTCGCATTTGGATATACCTCCAAAACAGCAGGTATACATCCAGAATGATCCGGCTCTGCATGGTTTGCTATTATATAATCCAGCTTATCAACAGATAAGTTCTTAAGATTAGTTAATAACGTGTCTTTCTTAGGTGGATAAACAGTGTCAATCAACGCTGTTTTCTCCGATCCCTGTATTAAATATGAATTATATGAAGTACCGTCAGGCAATGGAATCAAAGCATCAAAAAGCTCTCTATCCCAATCAATAGCCCCAACGAAGAATATACCAGGTCTTATTTCTCTACTATCCAATTTTCCCACTCCTTGAGTAAAGTAAAAAATTTTATACTGCTCTTAAAAAAGTATTCTTAAGTTAGTATATGTCGTATACAATATAACACTCGCACTAGAATTTTTCAAATAATAAATGATTATAACTTAATAAAAAAAATTTATATTAAATTTAATAAAATATTGCTAACAAATACCATTAAGTCTCAAATACTTACTTGCTGATATTTTATCAGATTCATTTAGTAGTGCTTGCCTGTTATTAATAACTTCCTCATTTGTTAAACTAAAATCGCTATCTTTATAAGGTATAGCAGACCTTGTATCCAATAAACCTTTCTCTAAATTATTTAATTCGTTTACTAAACACTTAAAATTCTTATAAGCAATTGTCCCGGATGTTTTTCTACCAACCGGCTTGGTTCTGCCAATATAAAGTCCAGCCTCCAACATGCCATTCCTAACAGCAGAGTTGGAACTATAAGTTGTCACATTTCCGCTATCAGATAATATTCTTTTATATTGGCTAAAAAAATTAACCGTCCATAATACTGGCACTTTTGATGCAGTAAACGGATCATGAAAAATAAAGTCATAACAAGGCTCTACCTGCTGTATAGAATACCTTGCATCGCATAGCCATAAATCAATATTTATGATATCGCTTTTATATTGAATCTTCTCGCCTATTTTGTTGCTTTCCGATTGGGGCGGATAATATATATTATGAACAAGGGGCTCTATTTCAACCTTATCCCTGTTATAATTATTTAAGATTTTTTTAAGCTGCTTAATTAGTCCAAAACCTACGCTCTGATCCCTCTCAAAAGTTACGTCATTTAAGATATCATTAATAGCGTCTCTTATAAGGGTAGATGCAAACATTACGGTTTTTAAAGCGTCTGTTACAAACTCCAGCTCATTTTCAATATTTACCAATAACGAATAAGCCAATACATACGGATCATTTTCTAATATGCACAGATTTATCTTACAGTCTGGATTAAATTTTGAGATTTCAGCTATTGAAACCCTGCTGTTATAACCCAAACCATAACAAGTGTCTAAAATGCTAACTTCACTACTTTGTTTGCAGTGATCAATTATACCTGATGGCAGAGTATATTTATTTAATGCTTCTGTGTATGCACCTATCGAGCTATGATAAATATCTCCCACTTCTGTATTATATAAGCTAATTGAGCCGTCATGAGTGACAACAGGATAAAACTTCATGTCCATCTCCACATTGTTTTACGTGTATACATATATATTGTACAAAAAATATTCCAGACTTAACAAAATAAGACGAAAGTTTCAATAAAATGATGCACGTGATAACTATAAATGTACACAATTAATCTGACGTAAACTTATTATTTTTTCTTTTCAGTAAATAAAAAATAAAATGTTTGAATAGTTACGTAATATGCTATAATAACTTTACGATAAAAGTTAATTTAGGATTTAAGCCAATGAATACTCAAGACGTAAATATTTCTTTAACCAGTGATGAACATATTGAATACCTTATTAAACAAGCAGAAAAGGAACTATCAAAAATCAAACCGGAGATAGACTATTATGAAGAATGCCAAAGGAAATTACATGAACTTAAAACTCAAGAATTTAAACTTAAATCTTTAATAACTAGCTTAAGCAATATAAAAAATCTATTTGACACACAAAAAGATGGTGCATTAAATAACTTAAATATAGAACAAGAATCAATAGACAAAAGTATACAAACTTTTGCCCCTCCCAAACTCATAAAAAACGAAAATAAACGTGAAGTATTTATGCCGGACAAAGCAATTTATGAAGTTAAAAATAACTTAAGGACAAAAAACAATTTAAATTATGAAATCTTTAAAGCAGTAGTATTTAACTCAGGCATTGCAACAACTGAAAAGATCAAAAATTATCTGATAGAAAACAACATTACCCAGCCAAAAACCGGTAAGACTTTTGAAGATGTTGAACTAAAAGAAATATCATCAAGAGCAAATTATTTAGTCAGAAAAGAGCTCTTAATCAGCACAGAGCCAGGTGTTTTTAGGTCCGTCTTGGGATGGGAAGAAATAAGCTAGCCCATATACACAGACTAGCCCAAATCTTATCATAAAAATTTTAAGAAAAAATTATTTTGAATAAACTCCTAACTTAGGAGTATTCTTTTCTTCTGCATACAACGCTTTTAATAAGTCCTTAAACTCTACAACTTTATACAAAAATGCAGTATAGAAAGATTTAGAAGCTGTACCCATCGCCAGCAAATCATCCATACCGGTATTAGCAGAATCATTTTCAAATATTTTGGTAAACTCGGTTAAATCTTTAAATACGCAACCGGTCAATAATAAATTATTATCAAAGAGCTCCTCATGAAATTTAACATAGCTTTCAATTAAAACAGAGGCATTCTCTCGGATACGATCAATATTAAACTCTCTCATGTCCTGTGCTAAGTCATCTAACAAGCCTTGAGCGCATTCTAGCGCATTTTTAGCCAGCGGCTCAAATGCTTCAATATCTTCTATCATCAGACCTATGTTGCATTTTATTTCATCATAAGAATCTCTTATAGGGTTTGACTCAACCGAAGAAGATTTGGCCACCTGCGCAGAAACATTCATACTTAACTTGCACATAGATGCCAGCTTTTCTTCCAGATTTATATTTTCAAACCCGTTAATAACTGCACCCCTCGGAGATGCATTATAAAATTTAATACCCGCATTACTTTTGTCATAGGCAAATTGCTCAAAAAACTTTATAAAACTTTCATAATTAACATTAGAAGGTATCAAATCACCATTTTGTCCCTTAACAAAAGTAAGACCATTCATTAATTCTTGGCGTTTACGAGTAAGTAAAGCTTCTTCTGACAAGACAGAATCATCAGATTTATAATGCTTTAAAAACTTCTCTTTGTCTTCAATTTTTACATAGTACTTGCCGCCATTTTTTTCTTCTTTTCCTTTTAAAAGCTTCAAGCCGGAATAAGGACTACTTGCTGAATAACACTTACCGTCAGTAAATGCCAGGTCTAAGCCTAAATTAATAATAGGGTTGCAACCCATCATATACGCTGAATACATTGCACAGTATGAAACATTTCCTTTGTTTTCATAATCATCAATGGAGAAGTCAGCAATTTTAGAAAGCCATTTAGCAAAAATGTCGTTATTACTGTAAAAGGCAAATTTATTTTTCCAATTTAATTTAAATACGTTATTGTTTGCAATAGGCTGGGCAATAAGATTAATGTCAGAAATATCTAAATCTTTAAGCTGGTTAGTATTATCATAAACCTCAATAAAATTAATAAAATCAGGTTTTATGCCATATTTAGCAAGTGTTTTATAGGAATTACCAACTGCAATAATTATCACATAGTCCTTATACTTTGCCAAAGCTTGAACAGTCTCGTCCAACGATGGACCAGATGAAACAACAACAGCAGGAATATCTTTAAAAGCATTTCTTAGAACATTTATGTCGTTTGACTGTTTAAGGATAGGCAGATTCTTTACACCCTCTCTCACCCACTCATAAGACTTTTCAAATAGGCAAAGATAATTAGATTCCAAGTGATTTTTAATTTTTTCAGTTTCTTGCTGCAAATCTTTTACAAATTCAGAATACAAGGTATGGCACGAGCCTAAACCGGCAAGGTTTAAAATAGCTTGATATGAATAGACTCCATCTAAAAATTTTATTAACTCTGTTTTAGAGTTTGCAACAAAAACTTTTTCATTTGAAAACTCTTGCGAAAAATCAACAACTTCCAGCGTAAACCTGAGAAAGTCTAAGTTTGGCTCATATATTATTATACTGCCTTTAGAGCTTAATGTTAGCCTTTTAAATAAATACCCTAAACCCAAGCCGATCAAAATAGTTACAGAAGACTCAGAAGAATCTTTTAACTGATTAAAAATATTCATAGCTTCTTTTTGCGGGTCATTATTATCGTGAATTAAAACCCCTTTATATAAAAGATTAGTATCACCTGACTCTGCTTCAACAAATTCAAAGGTAGCACTGTCGTCAAATACATGATTAACTATTTTATCCGCCAAGTTAGGATTATATTTTCTTATTTGTAAAATATTATTTTCAAAAATACTCATTCTTCTCTATCTCCTCCCCACTCTGCTTTATATAATAGCCTATTTAAAACTATATGTCTATTATAAAGAAAATTGATAACAACTTAAAAAATTAATGGGCTTAATAATATTCAATAAATGATTGAATAAAAATATTATTTTACTTATATTTTAAATTGATTATTTAAATAAAAAGAGAGTAAATGTACAATATGAGAGTTACAGGTATAAACTATAATCAATACAGCAAGAGCAAGTCCAACAAGAAAAAAGAAAATAGCACAAATAATTTAACTAACAACAATATAACGATTCAAGGCAATGCAATGCTAGGATTAGAGAACGCAAATAAGGCAATGTTGAGCTTAAAGAACAAGCTATCTTTCAAGGGAGACATTAAAAATCATGTAGGTGATAACTCATTTCTACAAGGGTTTAAACATAAACGGCTAAAAAGAGACAATATAACAGCAAACTCTTTATCAATACTATACTGCGATGCAAACGAAATTAAGGTAAAAAGACAAGTAATATTAGCGCATAGTCATGCAAAAAAAATTACTGCAAATAAAGTAATCTTAACGGAAGAATCCTCGGCAGATAAAATTAATGCTGAAAAAGTTGTAGTAAAAGACTTCTGTCCAGTCGAATGGTGCCCTGATGAATTTAGAGAAGAAAGCAGTTATGCAAAAAAAATTGAGGCCGATAAAGTTTTGATATCTAATGGAGCTAGTGCAGATGTAATCAATGCCCAAAAGGTCAAGTTAAAAGGCTCTAACTCTGAGGCCACAAATATAAAGTGTGACGAAATAACACTAATTAATAGGCGGCTTCTGGATGAAATTAAGCGTAAGCAAAAGAAAATTGAAGCTAATAAAGTTATTTTATTGAATTCTGATATTTTTGAAGATATAACGATAACCGAAAAGAACACCCCAAAGCTTGAAATAACTGGTGATAGTATAGTTTTAGGAAAAATTATATTTAAAAATGCACCTGGTCTAGTCACCCTCACTCCAAATGAGCGTGGGGTGCATCCTCATATTGATAAAAACAATGTTGAAAATGGAAAAGTAGTTATAAAGGGTGAAAGATTAAACATAAACAATAGTCAAAAAGAAAAAATAGATGTACATGAAATTAACGGTACAACTTCTATTGGCGTAGAAGGAAATATAGAAGCTAACTTGCTAGATGCACCATTTGTTTCAATGAGGGGCAAATCCAGTACAGACCTAATAAAAGCTCATACGATTGAATTATATGGAGATGAGAAAGGAAAAGCCTACGCAAAAGACATAGATGCCAAAGACGTTAGCATATACGGCGGTACAGCAACTAGAATTAAAGCGGAAGACTCAATAGAATTGTCTGAAGGCTCAATGGTTAAAAAAAATATTACAATGACAGGAAAGGAAAACCCTACAATTGAGCTCATTGGCAAAAATATATCATTAAAAGGCAAGATTTTATTTGACTCTAAAGCTAAAGATGCCCAAGTTATCATACACATGGATGAAAATGGCGACTATACAACTATAGATGAAGATAAAGTTCAAAATGGAGTAATCATCTATAACAAAGATATTCAAGGTCTTAATATAAACTTAAAGGGAACTAAAAAAGTAGACAACATTAGCGCATTAAATAATGCTGAATTAGCCAACCAAGTTTTTGCTAAAAGAATCACCGCTAAAAACTCTGTTAAGCTATCTGATAGTGCAACAGTCGAAGATGGCATAACAATGAACGGCAAAAAAAATCCAACGGTTAATATAACCGGCAACGACGTAACTGTTAATGGAAAAGTTGTATTCCCACCAGGTGCTAAAAATGCTCAAGTTGTCATACCGCCTGACTATCCTGAGGAGAAAAAACAAGAGCTAAAAAGCAACATTGAGAATGGAAAAGTTGTTGTAAGCAAGTAAATTATATTATTATTGAAGAGTTAATTACTCTCTAAATCCATAGAGAATAAAATTATACTTTTTTATATTTTTATTTTATATTATATTTTGTGATTAATAAAATATAAAAGAGAAATTATGAAAATATCAGGAAATCAAGCTATTATCTGCGATTAATTTACATACTTAGGATTTATTTCTTTTATCTGCGATAAATTAACTAAATAGTTTACTGCAGAATTAAACCAATCATGCTTGTTCAAAAATACTTGATACTCCTCAAGATCCTCAGTATCTTCACATATTGAGATAGCTACGCCGGATAAAATATTCTTTTCATTATCATCTGCAGCTTTTTTTAAAATAATTTCAATAAGTTCATCAATATCTTTAGGCCTGTTATTTAGAATATTCAATTCTTTACATGCCAATTGAAATGCCTCTGTGGCAAAAACTCCTGCTTTTTCCAGATTATATGCCTTCAACTCCTCTTTGCTCCAATCATAGAACATGTATGAGCACACAGAGCTATCAAAGTTACTTATAAATTCCTTTTCTTCATACCCTCTTGCTATTGCTTGAGATACCAGCGAATTATAAGCAAACTCATGTTTCTCTGATTTTACAACATGCAGCGTTAGTCTGCTATCAATTTGCTTTGTACACATATTTAATTCTTTTATCAAGTCATAACCGTCAATTTCTCTAAATTGCCTTAATTTATACTTAATTTTAGTCATTAACTTATTTTCAACCTTCCCCAACTTTCGGTCAACTCTAGTATTCAAGAGTTGCGAAATATTGCTGAGCGAATCCAACAAATTATTTAAGCTATAAAAAAACAGCGTATTCTTGTTATTAATATTTTGAAACCTAACATCCGAGTTCATTAAATTAATAGATATTAAAGAAAACTCGCACTGTATCTTTAACTCCTCAAGAAATAAATAAAACAATTTATTTTCTTTTTCGGTTTCTATCCCCACACTCACATTCAAATTCCTATTTTAATATATGTATTTCTCATCCCTTATACTAAATTACTTTGTTTTGTTAGAAATATCAACTAAAATATATTAATTTATTAAATAATATTAACTATGCTAAACTTTAAATAGTCTTAAATTTAATTTTGAGAAGTGTAAATATAGCAATTTTTAAATCAATTATCACTTTATATGAATATAGGGAATAATACAGGAAGATTTGCAAGTATGACAACAATTAGTCCATACTGGACACCAGTTGAATTTCCTGCGGCTGTGAGCAAAAATGCACAAACAATCGTAGATGATAGCGGTAATAATCAAAAGAGTCAAGCAGCAAGCGTCAACCTAATTGGAGCAGACGCAGCTCAAGCATTAAAAGCAAACTTAAATATCAAGCCTAGAAAAATTGACCAATTCAGAGAAAAAGAAATTGAAGATATAAAGCCTTTAATTCTAGGAGTTTTAGGAGCCAGGCATTCTGCAACCAGGCAGCACTCAATGGGAGTAGCAATGTATACAAGAGAATTCTGCAAATCCCTGGGTTTGCCAACAGAAAAGATTAAAAAAATAGAAATGGGTGCACTATGCCATGACATTGGCAAAATATCACTACCTGACGACTTTTTTAACCAGAAAAATTTGACCCCTACTGTAAAGTGCGTATACAAAAGTCATCCAGTACAGAGTTATAATATTTTAAGCAGAGTTGCACCTTTAAGTAAAAATATTGCACTTATCGCAAAGTGTCATCACGAAAAATATGATGGCACAGGATATCCGGAAGGATTAAAAGGCAATCAAATACCTATAGGAGCACGGATTGTTGCCGTTGCCGATGCTTTTGATTCAATGACAAGAAAAAAATACCCTAAACAAAAAGTAAAAACTTTTGAGGAAGCAATTAAGGTAATAAGAGAGAATAGAAGTGGACAGTGGGATCCTGCTTTGACTGAACCATTTATCAGAGTCATTACAGCAGATAGTAATCAGTTATACAAAAAAGTATTATTTAGCACATAAAATAAGCTACAAGGGACTTTTTGCCCTATTTTTCCTCACATTTGTAAACAAATGTTAAATTAGTATATACTTATGCAATACCCTAAGATATATTGTTTTTATATATACAGAGTGTGTAAGAAAAGTAAAAAGAATGAGGATAAAGCAATGGCAGTAGGAGCAAGCAACAATTATGATCAGTGCATAGTGGATACATATAAAGAGATGCAAACTTACAATGAAAACCTAGAAAGTAAAGTTGATCCAGAAAAAATTATGCAAACAATTTCTATAGTAGGCTACAACAATAAATTATTTTTTGAAGTACAACAAAACCTAGGCATCAGAAAGGGCGACTTAAATTTAATAAAAAATATTGCATAATTTTTCTAAAAAAAAATTAATAAGAACAATTAATCTTAATGCCAATAATAAACTAAACTGACTTTGTATTTACTGACTTTTTAACAGAAGTCAGTTTTTTTATGAATTTTCAATAAATATTACTATTCAAAAAGGATAAAAAACAAATATTATGTAAGTTATTTGCAATTAAGGTTATGTATTATCCTAAGTCCTTCAAGGGTTAAATATGGACTGGTATAATCAAAAGGTCGTTTTAAATAATCTTTTATTAGGCTTAAATAACCACCAGTGGCAATTGTTGTAATTTTTTCGCCCAATTCTAGCTCAATAGATTCAACTAACCCATCAATCATTGAAGAGTGTCCCCTAACAACACCATTAAGCATATTATCTATAGTGTTTTTTCCTATTGCATTAGCAGGTGGCGCAATTTTTAATTTAGGTAATAAGTTAGTAAATGAACTCAACGACTCCGCGGAAATCCTTAGTCCAGGGGAGATTATACCACCTATAAACTCATTTTTAACCACAACATCAAATGTAGTTGCAGTACCTAAGTCTATAATTACAGCAGGATTTGCGTATAAATTATAACCGGCGCAAGCATTTGCTATCCTGTCGCAGCCAACATCTTTTGGCTTTTCTACGTTTAATATTATTCCTGTTTCTGTACTATGCGACAATGCTAGCACAGGCACGTTTAAATAGTTTTCAATTGCTGACTTTACAATACTGGTCAATGGCAAAACAACACTTGATATAACCGCATGTCTAACATCATTCAATAAGTTTTTATGTTGCAAAAAACTATACAATAATATGCCATACTCGTCTTCTGAATTGTTTTTATTCGTATTTATTCTCCAAGTATGTATAAGTTTATCATTATTATAAACACCGACTGTGGTGCTAGTATTTCCTATATCTGCAACAAGTAACATATTTATTAATCACCCATGAAAAATTATCCCTTAACAGGGTTAAAATAAACTAAACAAAATTTCTATGCAAATTTCAATAGAAACTTTTTAGGTATCGCTATATACTTTTTTTCTCATATAGTTAACAGCAGACTCATCAGCTAAATAATAATTACAAATCTTTTTGGTTTTACATACAAGTTCATCTGGGGGATTAATTTCAATTTTAAAACCAAATTGCTCAAAATATTCCGGTATTTTGGTAACTACCCATAACTCATTTGTCAGTGATGCGTTGATCAAGTGTTTTACAATAGCCTTACCTATTCCATTGTTTCTATACTCTTTTAATACCCCAACAGAGCAAATTTCATTTACGCTTCCATATATTTTTACCCTGCCAAATGCTGCTAAAACTTTATCAACAGAAGCTATGTAAAAACTTTTAGTCTGTATGTCATGATTATCCAGCCTAAATTTATTTAGGTACGGTTGTATTTCTTGTATGTCTAAGTCAGTTGCTTTTTTAATTTCAACATTTTGATTCATTACACCAACTTTTCAGAATAGCAATCTGAAATTTAACTGATTACCAGTTTTAAATTTAGCAGAAATTTTGTAAAAAAACATAACATAGAATTCTATAATAAAATTCTATGTTATTAAGCCTATGTTACTAAGATCAGTAAAAACAAAAAACTTGATAAGTTAGAAGTTTTATAGATATAAATAAAAACAGGTACTTGGGTTAGACCTGTTTTTGTTTTAATTTTATTATTTTTTTAATTTATTGTGCATTAACCCTGCAGAATTCTACATTTAAAAATTTATCACCAATAATTTCTACTTGTGCTTTTTTTACAAAAGCTTGAATGCTTTGGTCCTCTAGCTTTAACTCAACAGCAGCATCTTTATTTGCTTTGTAAAACTTACTAAATATTCTTGCATTTACCTGCGCAGATATAGATTCTGTTCCTTTTCCATATATAGTTACAGGAATAGAACCATCGGCTCTTAATTGTCTTGGATTTTTGCTGTCATCTCTTTTTTCTAATTCTAAAACTAAGTTTTCAGTCATCTTTTTCTCCTTTTTATATAAAAATAGCCATATTATTCATAATTATCCACTTTATTACAATACAACAAAAATACTTGATTTTAAAATAATATTTACGTTTTTTACACTGTTAATTAAAAATAGGGCAAAAGCTGCCCTATTTTAGAGTTAGAATAAAAGTAAAATATTTTTTATAAACTTAATAAATACTGGCCATAACCGTTTTTAACAAGTGGTTGAGCCAATTTAACAAGCTGTTGCTTATCAATGTAGCCCATATTGTATGCAACTTCTTCAACACATGCCACTTTGATGCCTTGATTGTTTTCTATAGTTTCAATATAATGAGAAGCTTGCATCAGTGCTTCATGTGTACCTGTGTCGAGCCACGCAAATCCTCTACCTAACAGTTCTACGTTAAGATCGCCTTCTTGCAAGTAGATATTATTCAAATCAGTAATTTCATACTCGCCACGAGGTGAAGGTTTTAGATTTTTTGCATATTCTACTACTTTATTGTCATAAAAGTACAAGCCGGTAACAGCATAGTTAGATTTTGGATTACTAGGCTTTTCCTCGATTGATAAAGCTTTACCAGCTTTGTCAAAGTCAACCACACCAAAGCGCTCAGGATCTCTTACTGGATAGCCGAATACTGTTGCCCCTTGCGGTCTTTCAATTGAGCGCTGAAGCATATCAGAAAATCCAGGCCCGTAAAATATATTATCACCCAATACCAATGCAACATTATTGGAGTTCCCTATAAATTCTTCACCAATAACGAACGCTTGCGCTAATCCATCAGGTGAAGGCTGCACTGCATAGTTGATATTCACACCTAATTCATTGCCACTACCAAGTAACTGTTCAAATCTTGGTGTGTCTTGCGGTGTAGATATAATTAAAATATCGCGTATACCTGCTAACATTAATACAGATAATGGATAATAAATCATAGGCTTATCATATATTGGCAATAACTGTTTTGATACAGATTTTGTAATGGGATAAAGCCTTGTTCCGCTGCCACCCGCTAAGATTATACCCTTCATTTTGTTATTACCTCTTTTCTCAAACTTAAATAGCCTTCTAATGCTTTTTCCCAGTCCTGACATAAATTTTCGTTATCCATAATTGAATATCTTGGTCTATTTGCAGGCCTTGGAAAATCTTCTGTGTTACAAGGCAAAAGATTTACATTTATTTTTTCTAATTCAAATATTTTCTTGGCAAAGCCATACCAGCTAGTGTTGCCAGCCCCACAAGTATGGAAAATACCATACGGCATTTTGCTTTCAATCAAATGTAAAACAGCTTTTGCTAAATCAACTGTCCAAGTAGGGCAACCAACCTGATCAGCAACTACTTTTAATTCATCTCTTGTTGTACCAAGCTGAATCATTGTCTCAACAAAATTTTTGCCCTGATGCCCATATAGCCAGCTGGTCCTACATATATAATGCTTGTTATTGTGCTTTTTCACAGCAACTTCACCTGCCAACTTAGAATCTCCATATACATTTATAGGAGCAACTTTATCATCCGGCACATATGGAGAATTCTTAGTACCGTCAAATACATAATCTGTACTTATGTACACAATAGGGATAGCCTTTTGAGCTGTTGCTATTGCTAAATTTTCAGTACCTGCACCATTTACCAGGAAAGCAGTTTCTTTGTCAGCTTGTGCTCCGTCAACATTTGTATACGCAGCACAATGTATAACTATATCAGGTTTATCCTCTGATATTTTTGATATTACAGCATTTTTATCTGTAATATCAAGATTATAAATATCTGTTAAAGTTACTTCAAATCCTTTTTGTTGGAACAGCTTAGTCATATCACGACCAAGCATGCCATTAGCTCCTGTTAATAGAACCTTCATTGAATCTGCAGTTCCTTTCTATTTTGTATATTGCTCATCCACTTTTTATTATCAAGATACCAATTAATAGTCAATTGTATACCTTGTTCAAAAGTAACAGAAGGCTCCCAGCCTAGCTCATTTTTCATTTTTGAGCTGTCAATAGCGTATCTGCGATCATGCCCTAATCGGTCTTCAACATATTTTATTAAAGATTCAGGCTTTTTAAGTTCTTTTAATAGTAATTTTGTTATTTCAATATTGGTTTTTTCATTGTTACCACCAATATTGTATACATCGCCAACTTTACCTTTATGTAAAACAGCATCAATTGCTGAGCAATGATCATAAACATATAACCAATCTCTTACATTCAAGCCATCTCCATACACAGGCACTTGCTTATCCTCTAATAAATTATTTATAAATAACGGTAACAATTTTTCAGGGAACTGATATGGACCATAGTTATTAGAGCATCTTGTTGTTAAAACCGGCATGTTAAATGTTTCATAGTATGCTCTCACTAACATATCAGCTGATGCTTTACTTGCTGAGTATGGGCTGTTAGGGGCAAGCGGAGTTGTTTCGGTAAAGTATCCTGTTTTGCCTAATGTACCATACACCTCATCAGTAGAAACCTGTAAATATCTATGAAGATTAAAGCTCCTTGCTGCTTCTAAAAGGTTTAAAGTTCCTTTTACGTTAGTCTCAACAAATATTTCCGGTCCTGTAATACTTCTGTCTACATGACTTTCTGCTGCAAAGTTAATACAGCAATCTACCTGCGACATTAAATCCATTACAACTTTTTTATCGCATATGTCACCTTGCACAAAGTTATAATTTGGGTTGTTTTCAATATCTTTTAAATTATCTGGATTGCCGGCATAGGTAAGAATATCAAGGTTTATAACTTTATAACCAGGATACTTGTTTAAAATATGCCTTACAAAGCAACTACCTATAAATCCTGCTCCACCTGTGACTAATAATTTCATTGTCATTCCTCCGCCTAATATATTACAAGTTACAAATAAATTTTATTTTATTTAAAATTAAAAAATAATAAAATTAGTAATGTTGTTACTTTAAAAAATTAATCATTTCTTTTGCTATTATCAATCAACATAAATACATTATCAATTATTTACCTTGATAAATTTTAAAAAAGTAATAATTTTTTATTTATTTATCAGGTTTATTTTAATACAATAATATTAAAAGAGTTAAATTATTTGCAAAAAAGAACATTTTTAATGTATTCAAATTTAATAACCAAGCTAAAAAGCAATGAAAATGAATTGGTGTCGAATACTTTTACATTATTAACAGGAGCAGCATTTTCTCAAATTGTAATGATATTGTTTGCACCAGTATTATCTAGGATTTATACTCCAGGAGAGTTTGGCATATTTGGTTTTTACTTAGCATTTACATCAATCGGCGCAAATATAGCAACATTTAAATATGAACTTGCCTTAGTATTGCCCAAAAGCGATAAACAAGCTGCTAACTTACTATTAATTCCAATAGCTATATCAATACTTATATTTTTGCTTAGCACATCCATTCTCTTTTATTTTGCAAAAAATTTTAATACAAATAATTTTGTCATATACAATCTTATATTAATAGGCATTCTAGTAAGCGCAATATTTAATATATTTCAGAGCTGGAATACAAGATATAAATACTACAAAAATCTAGCACTTTCCAGAATGATAAGATCATCAAGCACTGTAGGTTTTCAATTTTTTTCAAAATTTTTGGGATTTCCTTTAAATGGTTTAATACTAGGACAAATTATAGGATGTGTACTGGGTATCTCTTCTCTCATAAGCAATACGCTAAAAAAAAGAAAAATTAAATTTATCCAGTTTTCAAGAAAGCTTATATTTTTAAATATAGTTAAATATAAAGATTTTGCCCGATACCAAAGTCCATCTATGCTCATGAATACAATGTCTCAATACACACCCCTTCTTATGCTTCCAATCTTATTTTCTAATGAAATAGCCGGATTTTATGCCATTACAATGCGAGTTATGATTCTGCCGGCTAATATGCTTAATCAGGCAATAAGAAGCACTTACTACCAAAAAGCTACAGAGCTATACAATAGCAAAAATAGCATAACTGATTTATTTTTGAGTACATTAAAATTCCTTGCAAGGCTATACTTAATACCAGCAGTGATTATTGCGCTGTTTGGCCCATCGATATTTTCTATTGTTTTCGGAAAAAACTGGGAAATCTCAGGGCGTTATGCGCAGCTGTTAGTATTTTATTTTTTCTTTGGTTCTATTAATGTCCCAGCTGTTATGTCTTCTTATATCCTTGGGCTACAAAAGCTTAACCTGATTTACGAAATTTTATTACTAATATTCAGATTTTTAAGTATTTATTTAGGTTACTTATTATTTGATAATTCTTTTATATCCATTTTTTTGTTTTCTATGGTCGGTGCTGTTTTTAATTTTATTTATATTATTATTATATTTTATAAAATAAAAAATATAATAAAGTGAAGAAAAAACAAATGAAAAGGCTAATTAGTGGGGCTTATAAAAAATTATACCTACCAGATGACCATAACAAATATAATATTGATAAAATCTTAGACTATGCATTTAATAATGTTGAATATTATAAACAGTTCAAAGGCTGCAAATTATCAGAAATACCCATATTAACAAAAGACATAATTAGAGATAGCTATAATGAATTACTCTGCGATGAGATTAATAAAAGAAAAACTTATATAAACACTTCTGGTGGTACAACTGGCGAACCTGTCAGGCTTGTGCAGGATCAAAACTACAGAAATAATTTTAGATTAACTACTTACAGGCAAAAACAAGAAATCGGTTATAGCTTTGCAGAGCCTATGATAAAAATCTGGGGAAGCGAAAGAGATATATTAAAAGGCTCAATAGGCTACAGGGCAAAGCTTTTTAATTACTTAAAAAATTGCCATTTTCTTAATTCTTTTTATTTATCAGAAGGAATTATAAAAAATCATATTAAAATAATAAATAAAATAAAACCCAGGCTAATAGTGGGCTATGTGCACTCTATGCATGAAATTTCGCAGTATATAAATAAAAATAATATAAACATTGCACCAGTGCCAGTAATTATGTGTACAGCTGGGACTTTGTATAGTTTTATGGAAAATGAAATATCAAAAGCTTTTAAAGCTAAGGTAATAAATCGCTACGGTAGCCGAGAAGTCGGCAATATAGCCTGCTCTACATTTCAGCATAATGATTTAAAAGTTGCTCAAAATCATGTATATATCGAAATTGTTGACAACCAAGGAAATCTTTGTCCAGAAAATACTGAAGGTAATATAGCCATCACGTTATTATCCAATTATTCGATGCCACTGATTAGATATAAAATCGGAGATAGGGGAGTGCTTAATTTAACAAACTTTGGCTATCCTGTCTTAACAAAACTAAGTGGTAGAGAGAATGAATTTCTACGCTGCGCATCAGGTAAAATGGTTGATGGGGAATTTATTACACATATGTTTTATTTTAAAAATTGGGTGCAAAAGTTTCAGGTGATACAAAATGACCTTGTAAGTCTTGATGTAAATGTATTGTGTAACTATCAGCCTACACTAAAAGAGGTCATTACTTTAGAGCAAGAGCTAAAAAATGTTATGGGACTTAGTTTTACGATTAATTTTAACTTTGTTGACGAAGTTAAGCCGCAAAGCTCAGGTAAGTTTTCTTATGTTATCTGTAATATAAACAACCTCACCTAGAATCTGCTTGCCTATTCCTAGTTTATTTTATTAAGTTTAACACGATTTAATAATCTGAAAAATATTTTAGAGACAACATAAAAAACTACAGAGAAGAGTTTGTGTTATATTTTTTTACAATATAATCTATTATTTAAATTTAATTAAAGAGAGAGAGTATGCAAATTATAGGAATTGGCAACAAGCTGAATAAAAATAAATTTAATACAAATAATAATCCATCCCTATCTTTCAAGGGTAGTAATTCAAGTAAAATGAACAGTTTAAATAGTGATACATTAACACTAAACCGAAAAAGCAATGTATCTTTTAACAGCAAATCTCTATTAGAAAATATGTTCATAAGAGACAAAATTGTAAGGAAAGGTAGACATAAATTAGGCTTGTTAGAAGCAAAAACCTTGGTTTCAATAACAAATTGTACAGCTAAAAACATCAGCTCAGGTGGATCAGTCGAATTATTGGACAAATCCAAGTGTAAAGAGGAAATCAATGCAAAAAAAGAAGTTAAGCTAGACGGGAAAAGTTCTGCTGGTAAAATTCAGACCGATGGGTCAGTGGAATTATTGAATGAGTCCAGTTGTGATTTGGTCAATGCCAAAAAAGATGTTAAGTTAGACGGAAAAAGTACTGCTGATAAAATTCACTCTGATGGTTCAGTAAAGTTATTGAATGGATCCACATGTCAGGATAAAATCAATGCAAAAACCGTATTATTGAGTAAATCCAAAGGTGAAGACATCAAGGCAAGTAAAGTTGAATTGCTGAACAACTCAGAATGTGATGACATTAAGGCTAATAACGTAAAATTAGAGGGACTTTCTTGCGCTGGAAGCATTCAATCTAGTGGCTTAGTAGAGTTATTGAAGAGATCTAATTGTGAAGATATCAAAGCAAAAGAAGTTAAATTAACTGAAAAAAGCTTTGTTATCAAAAACATTGAAACGGATAAATCTGTAATATTGTTTGATAATACAACAGTTGGAAAAAATGTCATTATAAAAGGATTAGAAAGCCCTGAAGTCTCAATAACAGGTAACGTAAATGTGGGTGGAAAAATTAAATTTTTAAAAAACGCAAACGGAAAAGTCAGGCTCTATGGCAATAAATCTATGGACTATCCTGATATCGACGAAAGCAAAGTAACAAATGGAAAAATTGTCTATGACGTTGATGACATGAAACTTGATGGCAAAGCAAAGACTGATATACATGCAAAGTCCGCCACATTAACAAATAGTAAAGCCAAAAACCTTTTTGCTGCTAAAAATGTTACCTTGCAGGACTATTCATACGTAGAAAGCTTAATTAAGGCAAAAAACGTTAAACTAGATAACAGTTCTAAAGCTAAAGATATTAAGGCCAAAGAGTCCGTAATCCTTAATAATTCAAGGGTACTTGGCAAAATCGAAGCAAAATCTGCCAAGTTAACAAATAGTAAAGCTGAAAAGATTAACGCAACTAAGGCTGCAAACTTGGACAACAACTCCCATGTCGTAAACTCAATAACTGCCCAAAAAGTTAAACTGGATAATAACTCTAAAGCTAAAAATATTAACGCTAAAGAGTCAGTAAGCCTGCTTAATAGCTCATCTGTTCTAGGTAAAGTTGAAGCAAAAACTGTAAAGATAGATGGAAAAGATACTTATGCTCACAAAATTGTGGCAAAAGGTGATATTGCAAAAGTAGAACTAAACAATAATGCACAAGCTTCTGAAATTAAATGCGAAAAAGATGTTTATTTAAGAAAAGGCAGCAAGGCTGACCAAGTTTTCATTGGTAGGTCTATAACGTTAACTGATGATACAGAAGTTACTGAAATAATAGGTGAAGGTGAGCCAACAATTAAAATAAATGACAAAGCAACTGTCTGTGATATTGTATTAAAAAATACATCCAAGGTTAAAGTGGACCTCTCACCTGAAAGTATAAAGGGTATTATTCAATTTGAGTCTACTTCTTCCGAAAATAGAGTTTTTGTACCCCACAACATGCCAAAATCTCAAATAGAAAAACTAAAAGCTAAAGTTCAAAATGGTAAAATTGAAAGGTTAGCAGAATAATATTACTCGATGTTTTAAGATAATATCAGTAAAAAGAAAGAGAAAAAATATGCGCATTACAGGCATTGGCTACAGTCAGTATAAAAAAAATAATAATCCAAATAGCGTAAGCACACAAAAATCAAATAATCTAAACCGTTTTGCAAAAATGAACACTGCAAATCAAGACCAATTAACATTAAGTCAGAAAAAAAGTAGTGTATCCTTTAAAGGTATAGAGATGTCTAAGTTTAGTGAGGATATAAAACAAAATACTGATGTAAATCTAATAAATGAAAGAAAATCTAATATAAAAGCTCCTTCTGTTACAATGACAAATAGCGAAGCAAACGATATTAAAGCTGAAACATATGTTAAAATGGTTAAAAGTCGTGCAAATAATATTAATGCCGGCGAATCAGTAAAACTATCTAATAACTCTAGCGCAAAAAAAATTGTAGCCTCAATGGTTGAGTTAACTGGAAAAATTCCTGAAAAGGAAAGTGAAGAAAACTCAAATGGTTTGATAAAAGCATATAGGCGTGCAACACCCAAAATCGATATCAAACAACAGATAGCGAACATGACTGGTGTCGAAAGAATTGAAGCTGAAAATAATGTAAAGCTATCAAACAATTCAGTGGCAGGAGTAATTATAGCTAACACAGTAGAATTATTAAATAAATCTAGGGCTACTGATATTACAGCTAAAACTAGCGTTTCAATAACTAATGCAAATGCTACTGATGTCAAGGCGGGAAAAGTAGACTTATATAATAATGCAAAGGTTTCAAATATAACAATAACAGGGGACAAAGAAACTAATAAATCCCCTCAAGTTGCTATGCATGATAATGATGTAAATATTAATGCGAGTATAAAATTTTTAAAAAAGAATCCTGGTAGAGTTTATGTGCCTTCAGGTATGCCGGAATATAAGCAGCAAGAACTAAGGGATAAAATTATTAATGGCGAACTTGAAGTAATGTAAATTTAATGGGCGCAAATTTACCATTTATTATAACAATATTTATTTTAGTTTTAATATTGTTTATGATATTAATTTAGTATAATTATAAAAATAAGGTAAGGTAAATATGCAAATCTCAAGAATCGGCTATAATAACTACAAAAAAACTAGTGCTAACAACAAAGAAAGCAATAAAAAGACAAACTTAGAGAACCTATCCTCATCCAAAGAGATTGCCTTTAATACCAAAGGTCTATTGGGATTAGGTTCTTTAAATAGAGCTATAGTAAACTTAAGTAATTCTAAGAATAACATCTCATTTAAAGGTACATTCGTAAATAATAGCGAAGAGCTGCAAAAGATAGATGCAGACAAGATAGGAAGTGAAAACGAGGATATAAAAATAGATGATCATATAAGCGTAAAAAACATAATAGGAGGATATGTTGAAATAACAGGCAAGGAGAATAACTTTGCTCAATCAGGTAATATAACAGCCCAAGGCTGTGTGAACTTAACCTATGCTAACTCTGGGAATATTAAATCAGAAAAAGGTAAAGTAAACATAACAGGTAACAGGCATAACCTTGCCCAAGTAGGCAATATAACAACCCCAAAAAATGTAGATTTAAGCTATGCTCTATCCAAGGATATTAAATCTGAAGGTAGGGTCATTTTAACAGACAATAGCACAGCAAATAATATTAATGCAAAAAATGTAACTTTAGCTTATGGGAGTACAGCTGGCAATATTGATGCACAAAATAAGGCTTATATATACAAGTCTACTGCCAAAGATATTAGTGCAAAATGTGTAACTTTGGCTAATAAAAGCCATATTAACTCTGTTAAAGCAGAGAACTATGTAGAAATACTAGATGACAAAAATATTGTCAATGCCAATATAACATTAACCGATAGCGAAAACCCAAGAGTTATTATAGAAGACAAGGACGTAAACATTGATGGAAACATTATATTTCCTGAGTACTCTAATGGAAAATTGTTTACTCCTCTTGACTATCCAAAAGACAAGCTATCGGAATTAAATGGTAAAATTAAAAATGGAGAAATTGAGGCAGGATTAATAAACAATTCAGATCTATTAAAAACAATAGACAGTAATATAGATCAAAAGTATGACATAAACCTGGAAGGTAATATAAAAGCTCAAGATATAAATGGTAAATCTGTTAATATAAATGGTATTCTTCTTCCCCTTACCATATACAACGATGTATACCAGATTAATTATTTAATGCCTTACCCTTGTACGGTAGGTAATATAACTGCCAGTAATGACATTTATTTAGCTATGGCTAAATCTGAAGATATTGAATCAAAAAAAGGTTGTGTAACTATAGAAGGTTTTAAAGCAAAAAATGACGATCCTAATGCAATTCAAGACAGCATCGAAGTCAAGTCCAAGTCTGGTGATATAACAGCCCAAAAAGATATTGTAGTGCAACATGCTACTGTAGGTAACATTAAATCAACAGATGGAATTGTAACTTTAAAAAGTCCAAAGAATGAGACAAAAGCTCAAAACGTAGAAGGTAAAGAGATAGTTATACAAGGGTCTCCAGAATATAGAGTTAGTGTAGGTGACATCACTGCAAAAAATAAGGTTGATTTAGCTAGGACTATATCTGGGGATATTAGATCAGAACAAGGCAGCGTAACAATAGATGGTTTTGAGTCCACAGCCAAGTCTGGTGATATAACTGCAAAAAATAATATTACAGTGCAAAATGCGACTGTAGGGAAGATTAAGTCAATAGATGGAGATGTAACTTTAAAAAGTCAAATAAATAGTGCAAAAGCTAACAATGTAGAGGGAAGAAATGTAATCATAAATGGAAACCCTCAACATGCAATTAGTACAGCTAATGTAAAAGCTGAAAATAAAGTTGAATTGAATAATACCAATGCAGATATTGTTAAAGGAGAAAAAGTGCTTCTCTCAGGTCATAGCAAAGTAAATGCTATCTTTGCTAACAACATAGTCAATGTAACTTCTGGCTCTACTGTAACTGATACAGTAAAGGCTCCTGAAATTTCTATTGATAGTGATTCTAGCGTAAACTCTATTATAGCTAAAAACAAAGTAGAATTATCAGAAAGTGCCAATATTACTGGCAATATAGAATTAAACGACAATAAAAAACCGGTAGTTATTATAAATAGTAATGACGTTAATATTCGCGGAAATATTATATTTTCAGAGGAAAAAGATACCTCTAAAAGCAAATGTTTCCCTAGTTTAAAGTCACCTAAAGGCACAGTTTATATACCTAAAGATTATCCTAAGGATAAAAAACAAAAACTAAAAGCCAAAATAAAAAATGGAAAAATAAAAACTTTAAAAGCAAATGTAGGGAAGATAGAGTAAATATGCAAATCTTAAGAATCGGCTATAGTAGCTACAAAAGAACTGGTACTAACACTAAAAACAACAACCAAAAATTTAAAACTAATGCTGCTTTTAAAGGTAGTAGCATTGATGGATTAGAACTTCCAATACCTCCAAGGTGGCTTAATGATATTGCTCTAAACTCAGTCACTATAAATTCAGAAACAGCTGTTAAGTTGATAGGCAGAAGAGTAGATAAAATTATATCCAATAGCTCAGTTGCATTAGAGAACAGTAAAGTTAAAAAACAGATAAAAGCAGGTGGAGACGTAAGCTTATCTAACAATTCAGAGGCGAAAAGTATTGATTCTAAAGGTAATGTTGAAATTAGCTATAATAGCAAGGTTAACAATATTAGCGCGGTTGAAGGATTGGTAAAATTGAATAACAACTCCCACGCAAAAGCAATTAGCGCCAAAAATGTTGAGTTATTTAGTGGTAGTACTTGCACAGATAGTATTAGAGCAAGTAATTCAGTAACACTGTACTGGGCATCCAAAGCAAATAAAATTGAAGCTAAAGAAATAACGATATATGGAAAAGGCTCATATGCGGAAAAATGTACTGCACATGAAAATGCTAAAATTAACGAGGGCGGATCAGCTGAAAATATTAGTGCAGGTAAACTAATAATACTTGGCAAAGCTAATATTACTGGAAATATAACAATAACAGGCAATGATAGGCCAGTAGTCAGAATCCTCTCTAAGGATACAAACATCGAAGGTGAAATTAAATTCCAAGAAGATTCAAAGGGCAAAGTCTTTGTCCCCAAAGACATGTCAACAGAAAAAAAAGAAGAACTCAAAAGGAATATTACTAATGGCAAACTTGAAGAAGTGCCAGTAGCGTAGCATAATAAAACTTACTCGAACACTAGCAATTATTTTTTTTAGGTGTTTTAAAGCTTTCAACTTGTTAATTAAAAAGTAACATCATAGTTTAGTTTTCAAAAAGAAAGTAAGGAATAAGTATGAGAATTGCAGGGATAGGTATTAATCCGTTCAAAAAAAACAATAGCATCAGCCAGCAAAAGAACAATTTTGCCCCACCTTTTAAAGGTGCTAATTTAAGCCGTGATACATTAACTTTAAGCCATAAAACTAACCAAATTGCATTTGGAGCACAAGATGTAATAGTATATAACGGGAAAAAAAACTTAGGTGATATAAAGACCAACGTACCTGTTTATTTAACTAGTTGTGAAGCAGGGGATATTAACTCTAAAAAGATTGTTAATTTAGTTAATTGCAATGCTCAGGATATTAAATCCGAAAAGGCTGTTAATCTAAATAATACCACTGCCGGAAAAATTAGTGCAGAATCAACCTCATTACATGAGCGATCAAAGGTTGTAAGTATAACAGCAAAAAATTCAGTGACATTAGGTAAGGGTTCAATGGTTAAAGACAATATAATATTGAAAGGTCAAAACTCGACGGTGCGCATTCTTAGTAACGGTCGAACAGAAGATACAACTGAAGAAGAAAGAGAACCCATGATGATTGGAGGAAAAATTATATTTCCTAAAAACGCCCGTAACGCAACAGTTGTTCTACCAGAGGATACAACTACTGAAGAGTTCGATAAGTTCAAATCACAAATTGAAAATTGGAAAGTTATTAAAAGACAGCCAACACTATCTATTTAGTAAAGAAATATTACAAAAATAATATTTTAGCTTTTTATTCATGAAATAAATTTTAAAATCTGTTAAAATATATAATAAATATATAAACATTAAGTAATTATATATTTTAATTAAATTGAATAAAGGCTGAAACATGAAGTCAAATAATTTCTGCAAAACTTTATTAATTATTTTATGGAATATAACAGCATTCGTATGCTCAATTATTTCATTTAATAATATTGTAGAAAGCTTAAAGACTTCTTTTTCTTTTTTTACAGGCATGTACAGATTTTTATTTACTGTATATAACAATACAAAAAAAATTCTCGTAAATATAAATTTAAAACAAAACCAAAATAAAGCTGATAAAGTATCAGCAAGAACTGAACATATATATAAAAATAAAAACTCTGCTACAAACAGAACAAATAACAATAATAATATAATAAACCTAGCATGTAACAATGCTTATTTATTATATACCAAGAGATTAAAGGATGCGCTAGCCACGCAAATTTTCATTTCAAAGGTGCATTTTATTCGTTTAGAGGATAAGTGTGCCCATTTTTTCCCTTTTGCAGTGCAAAAGTTTCATTATTTAATTTTTATTGTTTTAATTTAACATACAATTGAATAACCTTTTTTTTGCCCCTCTTTAAGGCTAAAAGAGCAAGATTTGTGATGGGAGCTTTTCGCTAGTTGAAAAAGCTTCCATCTTACGTTTTTACAATTTAAATTTTGTAATATTAAATTCCTCCTTAATTCGATTTATGAATGGAGTGTTGGACAATTTAATATTTCTATCGAGCTAAGTATTATAAAATTGGTCTCGCTTCTTGTCGGCTTCACCGACTCGCTCGACCCAAAAATATAGAGAGGAAAGACTTTTTAAAGATGGAGCTTATTATGTTTTATAACAAATCTGTAGAAGAGTTATTTAAACAATTTGAAGTCAACGAAGAAGGGTTAAGCTGGGAAGAAGCGGGGTTAAGGCTAAAAAAATACGGTAAAAACATAATAACCCAAGAAGACAAGTCTTCCCTGATGTTTCTATTTTTTCATCAAATGAAAGATCCACTTGTTTATATACTACTAATAGCAGCTGTTTTTACAATAACAATTCATCATTACATAGACACAATGGTAATTTTGCTGGTTGTCTTAATAAACACAGTTATTGGCTTCATTCAAGAATTCAAAGCCGAAAAAGCCATGCAAGCTATAAAAAAACTAGCCTCCCCAAAAGCAATTGTAATAAGAGAGGGCAAAGAACAAAGAATAGATTCTCAAGACCTGGTTATAGGCGATATTATTCTACTAACCGCCGGCAACAAAATACCAGCTGATATACGGATTTTCTCCACAAAAGAACTTGAAATAGATGAATCTATGCTAACAGGAGAATCAGTATCAATAACAAAGGTCACACACCCCATAGAAGGAAACAATTTACCTTCAGCAGAACAGCTAAACATGGCTTTTATGGGCACAGTAGTAACACAAGGTAAAGGCAAAGGTGTAGTGGTTGCAACAGGCGAGCACACAGACCTCGGTAAAATTTCAAAAGAAGTTAAAACCACTCAAAAAGACCTAACTCCTCTACAAAAAAAATTAGCTGTATTTAGTAAATACGTAGGGATAATAACAATAGTTCTCTCTGTAATAGTTGTTATAATTGGTTTATTCAAAAAAATACCACTGAGTGAAATAGTTTTATTCTCTATTAGTATGATAGTTTCAGTTATCCCGGAAGGACTGCCAGTTGTAATAACAATAACAATGGCTCTGGGCATCAATCAAATGGCTCGTAAAAATGCAATCGTAAGAAAGTTAATAGCTGTTGAAACTCTAGGCAGCTGCAACTATATTTGCTCTGATAAAACAGGCACCATAACAGAAAATCAAATGACAGTAACCAGTGCCTACGCTAATAATAAAGCTTATTCTTTCAGCGGAAGTGGCTATAGTCCCGAAGGCAGAATTTATCATAATGAAAATGAAGTTAAAAACGATGCAGACTTGCATAAATTATTAATAACAGGTGTATTATGTAACAGCACAGACTTATTCAGAGAAAATGGCGACTGGAAAATAGACGGAGACCCTACAGAAGCAGCCTTAATTGCATCAGCAATGAAATATGGCCTAAATCCAGAATCTTGCAGATGCGAATATGAACTAATAGATGAAATCCCCTTTAACTCAGCAAGGCAGTTCATGTCAAGTTTATTTAAACACAAAGAAGGCTACTATATTTTTACAAAAGGCAGCCCGGAAAAAATATTGGAATTTTCAAATCAATCAGGCAATCAGGAACTAATGGATAAATATACAAAATTTGCTGATGGAGGCTTGAGAGTTCTGGGCTTTGGCTTTAAATTCTTACCAAATAACCTAAAAATCAATCTGCTTGATCTCGAAGCTGAAAGCATTAAAAATTTAACATTTTCCGGCTTCCAATGCATAATAGATCCCCCAAAAGAAAGCGTAACAGAAGCAGTAGAAAACACAGCAAACTCTAATATACATACAATAATGCTAACAGGCGACCATAAAATAACAGCACGTGCGATTGCCAAACAAATTGGCCTTCTCAAGCCAGACAAAATAGTCATGACCGGCGCAGATATCGATAATAACGAAGATGGGTATTTAGAAAAGCATATTGATGATGTTCAAGTGTTTGCAAGGGTTTCACCTCATCATAAATTAAAAATTGTTAGCCTATTGCAAAAGAAGCATAATATCGTTGCAGTCACAGGAGACGGAATAAACGATGCCCCTGCGCTTAAAAAAGCAAATATCGGTGTTGCAATGGGTAAAGCCGGAACCGATGTAGCAAAAGAAGCCTCTGACATTATTTTAAAAGATGACAATTTTTCCTCCATCTACGATGCTGTTATAGTGGGCCGCACTATTTACGATAACATCCAAAAGGTTATTTTCTTTTTATTAGGCACTGCCTGTGGCATGTCTCTGGTGATTTTATTGTCTTTATTACTTAACTTACCTTTGCCTTTTTTAGCAACACAGGTATTATGGATTAACTTAGTAACAAATGGCATCCAAGACGTCGCCCTAGCCTACGAACCCGGCGAAAAACTATTAAAACATGCCGCGCCAAGAGATCCAAAAGAAAATATTATTAATGATTTTTTGCTTAAAAGGCTTGTAGTTGTAGGGCTAGTAATTGGACTTGGAACTTTATTTGTATTTTGGTTAATGCTCAACCAAGGGAAATCGTTATTATATGCACGTACAGCAGCAATGAATACAATGGTATTTTTCCAGCTCTTCCAAGTGTGGAATGCCAGATCCTTTAATATATCAGTATTTAAGCTTGATGCCTTTTCTAATCCATTTTTGCTTATTAGTTTATTTATCTCGCTATTTGCAGAGATTCTTGCGCTGAACCTACCGGCATTTCAGTATATTTTTCACACAACTGAATTAGACGCAAATACGTGGGGCATAAATATTCTTGTTGCATCAAGTGTGATTTTATTTGTAGAGCTTGATAAATACATCAGAACACTACAAGTTAAAAAGTAATTATCAATAAAGAAATGTAAACAAAATGGCAAAATCTGTTTAAAAGATTTAAAAATGTGGAATATATAATATATAAGGAACGCATACAAGGAGATAAAATTTGAGAAAAGGAAGCTTGAATTTAGACTTTTTGCTTGTTAGCTGCCTTATCTTCTTGGTAAGCATAGTTGCCCTTGAAAATTTTGGCGGTCATATATCAGCATTTTTTGATAATCAACCTGTAGACTCAACTTTTAGCAAAGACCGGCACAGATTTACAGCAGAATCCCAAAAAACAGTATTAAGCGATACAAACATAGTTATAGATGGTCAAAATTACATTGCCCCCACCGAAAAAGCTATCATAGACAAATTGAAAAACAACCAAATGATAGAAACCAGTGGTACTTATGGAGATATAAAAAACCATGTTACCGTACTAAACGCATATATAGATCAACTTGAAGACATCATCAATAAAAATACAGAAGATGAAAATGATATCAGTAACTTACTGTTAGCTATTAGCCAATATAAAGAAACAATAAATCAATATATAGAAAAAGATAATGTTATTGTCAGTTCAAATGATCCGCTCTTAAAAGTAATCAACGACTTAAATGTTAGCCTAGAGCTTTCTAAAGATGGTGAATCTGCTGTAGAGCTAGCTAATGCAACAATTAAAGCCCTCAATAAATTTGATAACAACCAAAAAGTCAAAAATATCATTGGACAATATGTTAATGACATTATCTCATTAGGTGAGAGCATTGATCATAGTATTGATAGCAGAAAACGCCAGGAAATTGCTGAAATATCTGCTACTATTAGCGAAGAAAATGGTGATTACACAACTGATTACGCTTATTCTGATTCTTCATCTCCATCAGCATCAGCATGGGCATCTGCATCTTCTGGACCAGGATCAGCGTCTTCATCTGCATCATCCTCTTCATCTTTTGGGTCTGCATCTGCATCAGCCTCATCTTCTTCATCCTCCTCATCGTCGTATTCTTCGGCATCTGCATCAGCTTCGTCTTCTTCTTCGGCATCAGCATCAGCTTCGGCATCTGCTTCCTCACCTACAACAGTTAAAACACAAATTCTTATTCAAGAGCTAAAAAATATATATAACGATACAAATTTAAGCGAAGAGCAAAAGGAAGAAATTGCAAAGCAAGTGCATGTTTACAGATCAGGTACCTATTTTGATATACTACCCAATAGTTATAACACAGAAGTATTAGGTCATAATCTTGACTCTGTCAAAATTGATAATATAAACAGCCTATCAACTAAGCCTCAAGATCCCACGAAGAATAAGAAAAATCCCAAGCTTACTAGCGGCTCAAGTGTTACAAATAGTAGCGGTAACTCTTCTGGAGTGAGCAGTGGATCAAGTAGTATGAATATTAATAAAAATTCATCTGGTGAAGCTAGTGGCTCCAGCTATTATTATAATTCGACTACTTCTAATTTTAGCAGTGGTTCAAATGGGATCAGTAGCAGTGTTACAATAAATGCTAGTGGAGCAAGTGGTTCTAGCGCTAATGTGCATGTTTCAACAGATGGCGGTAGCTCTCAAGAGTCTTCTGGGTTTGCTGGTGGTTCCAAATCTAATTACAATAGATGATTTAAGTCTGTTAAAATAAGTTAATCTCTGAAAAAATTTACTAAAAATTTAATTAGCAGTATAAAAGCTTCCATTATTTGCTATATGCGATTTTGGAGGCTTTGTTAATTTGAATAATTCTTTATAATAAACAAAGTTTTATAAAAATTTTTGAAATTCCCATTGAAACAATGTTTTTAGAATGGACAATATTTAGTATGAGGTAATGTCGAAATTTGTATTTTAAAAAGAGGTAATTTTACAATGTCAGAGTCAAATCAGAGAATTAGGGTAGCAGTCAGTGGCGCTTGCGGAAGAATGGGGCAAGAGGTTATAAAAGCTGTTAACGAAGATGCTAATTTAGAGTTAGTAGCTGCAATAGATGTTTGCAATGTAGGCAAAGACATAGGTGAAATAGTAGAAAATAAAGCTTGCGGAGTAAATATATCTGATAATTTAAAAGAAGCTATAAAAAGCAGTAAAGCTCAATCAGTAGTAGATTTCACAAGCCCAGATTTAGTATACCCACACACAAAAGAAATTATTGAATGCGGAGCAAGACCGGTAATTGGAACAACTGGCTTGTCAGAAGCACAACTAGATGAAATTAAAAATCTTGCAAATAGCAAAAAAATAGGTACTTTAATTGCACCAAACTTTGCAATAGGTGCAGTCTTGATGATGATGTTTGCACAAAAAGCTGCTGAATATATGGATAACGCAGAAATTATAGAAACTCATCATAACAAGAAAAAAGATGCACCTTCTGGTACAGCTATTAAAACAGCACAAATGATGAGCGAAGCTCAAAAGAAATTTGGTAAGGACAACTGTCAAGAAGTAGATACTATTAAAGGCTCAAGAGGTGGAGTTACAGAATCTAATATTCATATTCACAGCGTAAGACTTCCAGGCTTTGTTGCTCACCAAGAAGTTATTTTTGGCGGCAAAGGGCAAGCTTTAACTATCAGACATGACTCATTTGACAGAACAAGCTTCATGCCTGGTGTTGTGCATGCAGTTAAAGAAATCATGAAAAAAGAAGAATTTGTTTACGGACTAGAAAAATTACTTTAAGAAAAAATTACAAATTTGTTAGATTAATTAAGGTAAGTGAGGGATTTTAAAATGAGTAACCCAAATATTGCAGTATTAGGAGCAACCGGTGTTGTCGGTTCAGAAATTTTAAGTATTTTAGAGGAAAGAAAGTTTAAATTTAATTCAATTAAATTTTTAGCAAGCGCCAGAAGTGCCGGTAAAGGCATTGAATTCGCCGGTAAAACCTATAAAATTGAAGAAGCAAGACCTGAAGCATTTGAAGGTGTAGATATTGTACTATCTTCAGCTGGTGCAAGCACAAGTAAATTATTAGCACACGAAGCTGTTAAAAGAGGCGCAGTTGTAGTTGATAATACAAGCTTATTCAGAATGGACAAAGATGTTCCATTAGTTATAGCAGGCGTTAATGACGATGATTTAAAAAATCACAAAGGTATTATTGCAAATCCTAACTGTTCAACTTCTCAATTGATGTTAGTATTAAAGCCTTTACACGAAGCAGCAGGCATTAAGAGAGTTATAGTAAGTACATACCAATCAGTTAGCGGTGGGGGTAAAAACGCTATTGATGAATTAACAGAAAATACAAAAGCTGCATTAAAAGGTGAAAAATTCGAAAATAAAGCCTTTAAAAAGCCAATAGGCTTTAACCTTGTTCCTCAGATTGATGTTTTCTTAGATAATGACTACACTAAAGAAGAAATGAAGCTGGTAAACGAAACTAAAAAAATATTACATTTGCCTGAAGAAACACCAATTTCTGCAACTGCAGTGAGGGTACCGGTGTATAGAAGTCATAGTGAAGCCGTAACTATTGAATTCGAAAAGCCTTTAAATGCTGAAAAAGCCAGAGAAATTTTAAAAGAGTCATATGGAGTAGTAATAGACGACAATCCAGCTAACTACGAATTCCCAACACCACTTGATGCTGCTGACAAAGATCCTGTGTATGTAGGCAGAATCAGAAAAGATTTAGCATTTGATAATGGTATATCTATGTGGGTAGTTGGTGACAACTTAAGAATCGGAGCTGCATTAAATACTGTTAGAATAGCTGAAAAACTAGTTGAAATGGACTTAGTAAAAGTACAATAATAGGGGGTTTTTAAATGAAATTAAGATATGATGCAGGAGAACTTATAACGGCAATGGCAACTCCTTTTACAAAAGAGTTGGAAGTTGACTATAAAGGCGCTGAAATGCTTGCCGCCCACTTATTAGAAACCGGAACAGACTGCATTTTAATAGCAGGTACAACCGGTGAATCTCCCACATTAACACATGCCGAAGAGCTTGAATTATTAAAAGTTGTTAAAAAAGCTATTGGAAATAAGGCGAAAATTTTAATGGGAGCAGGCTCTAACTGTACTAAAACAGCTGTTAAAATGACCAAAGAAGTTACTAAAGCAGGTGCTGATGCTATTTTGTCAGTTGTGCCATATTATAATAAACCTTCTCAAGAAGGCTTGGTGGAACATTTTAGCAATATTGCTGAGGCTACAAACCTTCCAATTGTCTTGTACAATATCCCAAGCAGGACTGGTATTAATATGGAGCCTACAACTATAGCAGAATTGGCTTATAAATTTGATAATATTGTTGCAGTAAAGCAAAGCAATGGCAACTTGGACTTAGTTACAGAAATCATCAGCAAATGTCCTGATGATTTTGCTGTCTATAGCGGTGATGACAGTTTAACATTGCCAATGCTATCTCTAGGAGCTCACGGTGTTGTAAGTGTTGCTTCTCATTTAATTGGTAAGCAAATAAAACAAATGATTACTGAGTTTAAAAATGGTAATGCTAAAAAAGCTGCGGATATGCATTACGATGCATATCCGCTGTTTAAGGCTATATTTATGTGTCCTAACCCCGTGCCGGTAAAAGCTGCTTTGGCTAACCTGGGCGTTATTTCTGATAATGTAAGGCTGCCTTTAGTACCAATGAATGAATTAGAAAAACAAGACCTTTTAAAAATTTATAAAAATTATAAATAAAAAATACTTTATCATTATAAAATAAAACAGAGTGCGTCCAGCACTCTGTTTTTAGTAAAACATACTTTGTACCTTTAAATATCGCAACCTTGCCATTTAGCTTCGCGCAAAAACTCTTTAGCTTCGTTGTTTTTGCCTTCATCTTTAAATTTTTGCCCAATATCTTTTAGCCTTTTAGAGATATTATCAGGGCTAATACAAGTGCCGCTTCTGTCAATTGTGGTTATTATATTCTCATCAATTTTAATGCTTAAAGACTCGAAATCACCACCACTACTAAAAAACCTTTTTAAATTTAAAAAAATCCTCTCTGGATTATATGAGCTGCTAATAAGCTGCCTTGCCAAGAAATCACTAACAATAGCAACATTCTGCTTATTCAAGTTATCTGATTTTTCTCGGTATAATTCAGTACGATCTGAAAAATAAGTTTTTTCCTCACTCATTTGATATTCCTCTTTTTTGGACTTTATACGCTACTTTAAAAAAATTTTTATTGTGATGATCATTAATTATTTTATTGGACAGTATAACTAATATACAATTTCTGTATAATATAAATACATTCATTAAGCCTATTTTTTGTGTTTTTTATTTTAAAAATATAAGGAAATTATATAAAAAACATTTTGCTCTGGTTTTATTAACCGGCTTATTTTATTATTTTGTCTTTAAGCTTATTTAATACATAATGTGCAATGTCTATTTTTAGTAGCATTGTTAAAAAGAAATAAACTATAAAGCCAATAACAGTAACCAAACCTAACCTGAAGGCTAGTATTAAAAATGTTTCTTCTCCTAAAAAAGCTGCAATCCAAATATTAACAGGAATTATTACTAATGCAGATCCTGCAGTTGCTAGCGTTAACTTTAAAGTATTAGGTATTAGGCTATAATAATCCATTTTGATTTTTTTAATTAATAAAATAGCAAGTAAAAGCCCGTTAGTAAAAGTAATAATTGTTGTTGATAAAGTAATTGCAGCCAATCCAAGTGGGCCAATAAGTAAATAATTAAGTAGAGCTTTGAGTAGAATACTTGCCATTGCGACATAAAATGGTGTTTTAGAATCATCAAATGCATAAAAGACTCTTGTTAGTGTATCTCTGGCTGCATAAGGAATTATTGAAACTGAAAGATAAAATAAAGCTTCTGTTACCATAAAGGTATCATGCGAATCAAACTGACCACGTTGAAATAAAAGTCTGATAGCATCTTGCGCTAGTAAAAATATCAGCATTAAAATAGGAAAGGCAAAATACCATAAAGACAGAACTCCCTGCCTAAAGTATTTTTTTAAAGCATCCCAATCCTTATCAGCGACAAAATTTGAAAACATTGGAAATAAAGGAACCAGCATTGATGTAATTAAAATCCCTACAGGAAATTGAAATATTCTATTAGCATAAGCAATTGCAGACCATGCGCCCTCTTCTAGCTGAGAAGCAAAAAACATATCTATATAAATATTTATCTGCCCTATAGTGGTACCAATCATTGCAGGGAATAAAATCTCTTTAATTTTTTTCATAGAAGGGCTGAAAAAGTCAAAGCTAGGCTTGTACACAAAACCTGATCTTAAAAATACCGGGAGTTGAATTAAAAGCTGTCCAACTGCCCCCACCAAGGTTGCAGTAGCTAATATAGCCCCGTACTGATCTTTATCAAATAAAAACAATGCAGCAATAACACAGGCACTAGCAACAACAGGACTTAATGACGTAAAGAAAAATTCATCGAAAACATTTGCAATGCCGTAAAATATTCCTATAAGTCCACCTATAAACATAATGGGCGACATTAATTTTAGCTGAAAAGATGCTAAGGTCTTTAGCTGAATAGAGCCATGGGCTGCAATAACAGCTACTATCTGGTCAGAAAAGAAAAATACAAGTACAGATAAAATAAGAAAAAATATTCCTGTAGCTGTTAAAAACGTAGACATCACTCTATTTACATCAGTTGAAGGGGCAGATTTATCTTTCACAGCCTTGCCAAAAAAGGCGATAGTTGCTGTATGAAAAGGTCCACCTAGGCCACCAAGCAATATTAAAGCAAAAGCCGGTATTTGATAAGCATAAAAATAAGCATCACTTATTACTGATGCTCCATAATACTGTGCAATAACGACATCCCTAAAAAAGCCTGCAACTTTGCTTATTATTGTAATAACAGCAATAAGTCCAGCTATCTTAAATAATTTATGACTACTCATTCTTGGCTTTAATCACCTCAATGTGCATTCTTATAGACTTTCCACCATCTTCATTCTCTGGGGCGTAATATATTATTTTATTTATACCGTCTTTGAGATAATTTTCTATATTAACTAGTACACTTGTCTGATCTGATATGTTTTTTATATTTAATTTTTTCCCATTTATTTTAACAGAAACATTGTTGATATCTTCCATATTTTTTATAACTAAAGAAGCATTTTGCTCAAAGACGACAAATTCTTGTTCAATTTGACTGGTGCCTGTACCGGTAGTTAAAACAACTGGCCACGTACCTAAAGATATGCCCTTATAGTAGTGCTGCAAAATATCATAAAAAATAAAGTTGTTTTTGCTCATAAATCCTGCCCCGTACTGGCTCATACCGACACCATGTCCAAATCCTCCGCCATAAGCATCTATGTATGCTATATTGCCGGATTTATCTTTTGTCAAGTCAAACACAACGTTTGCACTTGGCATGGCCCTATTTAACTTTTTAAAGACTCTTCTAATCACTAGTTCTTTATTAACTGTCCATTTGCCAGTGTTAGAAGATATTTGCATACTAATAATCTTGCCGGAGTCATCCCTGTTTAGAACTTTAATATCTTTTAGTTTACCAAACCATTTTCCCGAAGAGTATTTAGGCTTAATAAAGCCTGTAGAAGATTGTTTTAGTAATGTTTTTCTTAAAACCTGCTGTAGTTCACTACGGGTCCAGCGTTTATGCCATCTGTAGTATCTTGATTCTTGGTCGTAGCTGAAAGGCTTAGATTTATAAAATTTTGAGGCTGCTTTTTCTGTGTTTAGAAGAGGAGTTTCTTTATTATCTGGTCGGGCTGTTAAATAGGGTATAGATTTAGAAGGAAAATCTTTTGTTTCTGGATCAGAAAAAGCATTTTGATAGTTGCCTGTATAACCACCTGCTGTTGAGCTATACAAGGCTAGAATTATATCATTGTCGTACATTGCGAATAAGCCTTTTGTTTCTTCAACGGCTTGGTTGCTTAATTGTTTTTCGGTATTAGAGCCAAAGTAAACTTGGCATTGTACAGAATCACATAAGTCAAACTGAGGAAAAGGCTTAATACGTGGTCTTAGTGCGTAATTTCTTGCAGCGACAGCTTGAGCTTTAACAGCTTCTAGTCCAAAGCTTACAGGTATTTCATTAGGGACAACACCTTTTAAATAATCTGATAGGGTAATTATGTTAACAACAGAAAGTTTATTGGATGAGCTTGATGCCCTTACTATTTCCAGCTTCCCCCTATACATTGCAGGTTTTCCTGCTCGTTTTAGTCCTACAATCTCAATTGGGTGTTTAGCTGAGGATTTGATCAATAATGGGCCGCTTATCCCCTTGGAAAGGAGTTTATTGTTGCAGTAAATCTGAAAAAATCCATTTTTTATATTTATTTTTGCAGCACTGCAAGGATTAAGTCTTATTATACTGTTGCCAATACATTGATCTATTATGTTTAGCCCTCCGGCTGATCTTACTGTAATATTCCAGTATTCAAGCTTGCTAAAGTCGTTAGTACTTATGCCTACTCTTATTACTCTTTCTTGAGCATCTGCTATTAATATTAAAGAAAAAAAATAATTAAGCAAAATGCAGCTATATATAATTATACACAACAAATATTTTATATTTTTCTTCACTGCCAACATTTCTCCACTATAGCGCCAAGTAATTTTATTCTTTTTAATTTTCTAATAAACATATTACTGGGTAAATATTAATAATGAAATATTATTTTATAAATATTTAGTAATACTATTCTTATGCTGGTTAATTTTTAATCAACAGCTTTTTATGGCTGTAGTATTAGTTAACCTTTATTTTTTTAGCAAGACAGGCTCTAACTTACTTAATGTTTTGTAATATGTTGCTGAGAAAAACATTCCATTAAAACAGAATAATTTTTTATCTTTGTTTTTATTGAGTTATAAACGTTAAAGCAAATCAATGCTGTAAAAAAAACAGATAATTGAATTATAAAATATATTTATCCATAAGTGTATTGATTTTAGCTAATTATACACTAAAGATATAGATTTAATAACTACAGGTATTGATTAATTTAAGAAGTAATATATAATAAGTTTTAGCATCAGGTTTAGTACAGATAAAGCTTTAAATATTAAGTTAGTTGAGTCATATTCACAAGCGTCTTAATTTAATACTTATTTATTCATGATTGAGATTTTCATTTTACACTTCTGATTTAAATATAAATACTAGAAATCTATGTTCTCTTAAAGAAAGGGTTAGGAATGATGATGAATCCATTAGATTGGTTGAAAAAACTAAAAATTAAGACAAAAATCACCCTTGGTCTACTCCTAATAGCGGCTTTTATCCCAATAATGGGATTTGCGACGATAACAAATATGATTAAGGTAAGCGATATTCTTCTTCATAATCAGAATTTGCTGACAGAAAAAGATCTGTTAATAGTAAGAATGGAGAGCTATGAGAAAAAAATACCTGGAATTTACAAAATGATAAATGATTTTGCTGTGGACAAGACTATAAAAAACAAAGATAAGAAAATCCAAGCACTACAAGCACTAAACGTAGAATTATTTTCTGATAGTGAGCTTGCTCAAATAAAAAAATTTGAAGCTTTATTTATTAAAAAGGTTGATGATATAATTAAAAGTGTTAACATGTTTGACTCTGAAACTGCAGGTGAACACCTTAAGGAATTATTAAAAGAGCAAAAAAAATATAATAAGGTGATTGAAGACACTGTTGAAAAGATTGATAAGAGCATATTATTAAGCAAAAAAAATATCGATGAGGCTAAAAAGCTTTCAATTGCTACAGCAATAGTTTTAACAATTGTTGGGGCTCTTGTTTCTCTTTTAACTGGTGGAACAGTTCTAATAACAATAAACAACGGGATAAAAAGTTTAACTGAAAATATAAAAGAAGTTTCCGGCGGAAATTTTACCGTAAAAAATACAGTAAAAGAAGTAAATAACGAGTTTGATTACTTAAACGCGTTGTTTTTTGATATGGTAAGCTCTCTTAGAGAGTTGTTAACAAAAGTAGGTGATGAAGCAGATCACTTGGCGAAAAATATAACCCAGATAAATGAAGCTACTGAGCAAACGTCTATGGGCTCTGAGCAATTAATACAAGGTATCACACAAATTTCAACTGGGGCAAGTGATCAGTCTTTTGAAATTAAAGAAACATTAGAAAATCTTAATAATATTAATAAAATTATACATACAGTGGCTGAAAGCGCTGATAGCACTGTAAAATTGTCTCAGGGGACTGAGGTAATGGCTGATAGCGGTAATCAGCAAGTTATCAGTGCAGTAGAAAAAATATCAGAAATCAAAACAAAATCAGAAGAAATAGCAAATGTAGTAAACGAATTAGGCACTTTAAGTGCTGGTATTGGAGAAATTGTAGAATTAATAAAAAGTATTGCAAGCCAGACAAACTTATTAGCCCTAAACGCTGCAATTGAAGCAGCAAGAGCAGGACAGCATGGTGCAGGATTTGCAGTTGTTGCAGATGAGGTTAAAAAGTTAGCTTCTCAGTCATCAGTGGCATCTGATGATATCAATAAAGTAATTAAAGAAATTCAAAACAAAGTTAATCGGGCAGTATCTTCTATGAACGAAGGTGTTGAGGAAATTGATCAGGGCGTTAGTATAGTAGAATCTGCGGGTGGTGCCTTGTCAGAAATTTTAAAATCTACTAAAGAGTCTGGGAACCAGGTTTTAAATATTTCTAATGAAATAAAAATACTAGCTGATAATTATGATGCAGTTGTGAAAGTTATGGAGTCAATTTCTGACAAGGTTGAGGACTCCGCAGCAAATACACAAGAGATGTCTAGTGTTACACAGGAGCAGACTGCTAGCCTTGAAGAAATAGTCCATAGCTCTCAAGTATTAAAAACAATCGCGTCCGACTTACAGACTTCTGTTACAGTATTTAAAGTGAAATAGCAAATTTAAAATAGTGAGTTTTATGAGTTAATAGTTCAGTTTAAAGGAGAATGTTTTATGAAAAAGTTTTTGACCCTATGCTTATGTTTTATGCTCATGATGTTGGCTACATACCAACACAAAGCACAGGCGGCTGATGGCGAGCTTAAGTTAGGAATGTCTACAGCTAGAACAGGTGCGTCAAAATTTCTTGGAAACAATATGCATGCAGGCGTAAAGTCTTATTTTGATCATTTGAATGCGACTGGTGGAATCAAAGGAAAAAAAGTAAATTTGCTAGTGAAAGATGACGGATACGAGCCTTCCAGAACAGCTCCTAATATGCTGAATTTTATTAATAAAGAAAACGTTTTTGCAGTAATAGGAAACGTTGGCACTCCAACGGCAAAGCCATCTATTAAAATTTGTAATAAATTTAAGGTGCCATTTTTTGGACCATTTACAGGTGCCGGTATTTTAAGAAAATCACCTCCTGACAAATGGATTTTTAACTATAGAGCTAGTTATGCAGAAGAAGCACAAAAAATGGTTTCTATAATTCTTGAGAACGGCATTGATCCAAGCGAAATTGCATTCTTTATACAAGATGATGCTTTTGGTTTGGCTGGATTAAAAGGTGGCTTGCAGTCATTAAGCAAGTATAGTATTACACTTGCTGATTTAAACGTAGGTAGATATAAAAGAAATACAGCTGATGTGGATGCCGGATTAAAGGCTATTATGTCAAATCCTGTAAGACCAAAGGCTGTAATTTTAGTAGGAACATATACACCTTGTAGTAAATTTATTATCAAGGCTAAAGAGCAAGGTTTAGATGCTATTTTCTTGAATGTTTCTTTTGTTGGATCAAAGGCTTTAGGTGAAGCTTTAGCCGCAAAAGGGCCAAGTTTTACAAAGAAGGTTATTGTAACACAAGTTGTGCCTCATTATGACAGTGATTTGCCTTTAACTAAAGAATACAAAGCAAATTTAGCAAAATATGCTCCCGGCTATAGTCCAAACTTTGTATCATTAGAAGGTTATGTTGCTGCTAAGTTATTTACAGAAGTTGCTAAGCATTCAGATTTAACGAAAGAATCTTTTGTCAAAGCAGCAGAGTCATTGAAAAATTATGACCCCGGATTTGATAATACATTAGGCTTCAGTGCTACAAACCATCAAGCGTCACACAATGTATGGGCAACTTTATTTGATGCTAAAGGAAAAGAAGTTAACTATAAAAAAGAATTATTATATTAATTTAAAGTTTGAAGATAAATAAAGAGTAAAGGGGGTTTTAGATTTGTTTAAAATCCCCTTCTAGCTGCTCAGTCTAGCGTTTAGGATAAAAAATCAATTTTTTTATTTTCATTAGCATTAGGCTTGCTTTCTTGAGCGGAGGATAAAAATCCTTTTAAAAAGTCTGGAATTGGTAAATTTTCAATAGATTCTTTGCTTGTAACCTTGCTAGTATCTTTATTTGATGATTCCATTATGTTTTCTTCTTTAGGGGCGTCAAATTTAAAAATAAATTGGTTTTTTATTCGTTCATTGAAAACTGCTTCTCTTTTTGCAGCATAGGTTTCAGGGGTAAATATATTTTTTTCTGCCTCTTTAATCGAATTTCTGTCAGTTTTATCACATCCACTCGAGGGCATTCCAAGTTGTCTTAGGCGCAGTTTTACGTTGCTGTTGCCACTCCAACTCATACTTTAGAACCTCATATTTTAAGCTTATTTCACTTTATATACTAGGTATAAACTACTATATTGGGCGTTCTTTCAAAAATTTTTCTATCCTTTTATGATTAGTTATCTTAATTTATATTTAGTTTCTTATAGCTTATAGTTAAGTAATTTCTGGTTTTAAAAACAATAAGTATTAAATACTCATATATAAATAAAAGTCTATTTTTGCCAGCAAATTGCCTTGTTTGGGCTCAATTTTAAAATTTGTAACATACTTTTTGCTTTGGTGTAATTTTTATCTATCTGCCTAGTTTGCCCTTGAGCTTTCTGTAAAAGTTTTCATGTGCAGCTATTAGGTGAATTGTCACTGTTGAGTTATCAAAATTTATTGTGTATGCAATGCGAAACTCTTTACCTTTGTATTTTAGGTGATGTGAATATACATCTGTTAGTGGCGTTGATAGTTTTTCACCATTATTCTCTGGGTCTTGGGCTATTATCATCAAGGAATCCCTTACCTTTAGCCTTAAGGGCTTATCCAACTTTTTCTGGCCTTTGTTGGCCGTATTTGTTAATAAAATATTAAACATATTGAATCTAACTAAACTATGTATGCCTTTTTTGAATTAGCAAAATTATTATATATAAAAATAGAATAAAATTAAAATAAAAAAATGAGAAGGATTTGTTAACATTTGTTTATCTTTTTATAAAAAAAAACAAATAAATGTTTTTAGTTGCTTTATCTATACAGGCTCTCATTAGAGATAATCTAATTGGTTATATCTGTAAGATAAAGAAAGCTTATGATAATTAATAGCAAAAAAATCTTAAACACAAGAAACTATAGATTGCATAGCCCAAATAACAAGGCCAAGAAAAACAATGTAGCCTTTAAGGGGCAATTGCTTCTGGATCCGTATATATTGATCCCTACTGCAGCTGTGTATTCTATTTTTCATAAGGCCAATCAAATTGATAGCGAAAAATCGAAAGATACGTTTATTGCTAACAATTTATTTACGGCCGCTATGTCTACTTTGTTTGCAAATTTAAATAAGTTTGAGGCTATTACCACTAGTACATTTCCTATATTATCTTCTATAACTTTATTTGCACATGCCAACACTAAAGAGACCAAAAGAGGTAAAGCACGAACATTTGTTAAAGATTTAAGCATGTTATTGTGTGGATTAGCATCGAAAAACCTGGGGAACCGTATACTTGGGAATAAACAAAGAATGCCTACCGGACCGATTGGGTTTCTTTATGAGACAAGTTCATTCTTGATTGGATCATTAATGCTTTCACCTATTGTAAGTAAGTTCATTAATGACAATATTACAGAGAAATTCTTCCCTAAAAAAGGTTCTAAAATTGATTTATATAAATTATATAATGATCAATCTCCTTATCCTGAAATTATTGACAGCTACAACGTAACGAAATATACGTCTCAGCGACTTTTTGATGTTGCAAAAGAAGATAAATTTGATAATGACGAGTGATTATGTTCTAAATTTTGTAACGAAATACTTATTTAAGCGTAGTTTATAGAGTTTATTATGCTATATTTAATATGTAAAATAATCAATTATAAAAATTCAATCAAAGAACAATCAAACATTTGCAGTTAATCCATGAATTTACTAATAATCAGATATGCACAAATTTCATTTTTGTAAATGCAAAAATGCTTAATACTTATATTTGACAAAAAGACTAATACAAAAGTTATTTAAAAAATAGTATAAATGCTTTGTAACTAGAGGATTTAAAAATAGAGAGAATAAAATTAAAATGAGAGTTAGGAAAAATATTAAGTTAAAAGGCGTTGTTAGTACAGGCACATTCAAAACTTATGTACTTGATATGGTAAAAAATTTAAAACTTAGCGGCTGGTTAAAATCGGATAAGGATTTAACGTGTATTGAAGTAGAGGGCGATAATAACTCTGTAATTGAATTTATGTCAAATATTTATGATAAGCCGCATGAAATGCCCGAAATAAAAGAAATGAACTTTGAAAACGTTCCTGTGTTAAATAGTGACAGCTTTTATGATCTGAATGAACAGAAAAAAAGATATAAACAATCTATTAAACTGCCTATAGATAAAGGTATATGCGCTAGCTGTCAGGATAAAATTAAAAACCAAAAATTTACAAATTTTGAATATCCTTTTATTTTTTGTAATGATTGTGGGCCATTTTATAGTATTTTAAAATCTTTGCCGTTTACCAAAGAAAATTCATCTTTGGCCGAATTTGAACTTTGCAATAACTGTAAGGTTCAAATAGAAAAAGGATCATTTGAAGTAAGCTTGAGCAATTGTAAGAATTGTGGTCCGCAATTATGGTATGAAAGCCCACAGACTCTGATTGAAGAGCAGTCAAAAATTTATGAAGCAATCGATAAGACTCTTAAAAATAATGGAGTTTTATTGGTTAAGAGCACTAACTGCTTTTATTTATCCTGTGATGCTTATTCTAAAAAAGGTATTGAAAAAATTAGGGAGATAAAGTCAAGGATTGATAAACCCCTCTATATGATGGCAAAAGACTTAGATACTATTGAAAAATTTGCATATATTACTGATAAAGAAAAAGAATTATTGCTATCACAGCAAAGGCCTGTTGTTCTTTTAGGGCTAAAAAAAGAGCATAAGCTGCCTAATGGAATTACATCTGGTCTTGATAAAATAGGAGTTATGCTTCCATGCAATGGCATACAAGTATTATTGCTTGAAAAAATTCAATCTGATTTGCTTGTTATGACTAGTGCAAACCGAAGAGGAACTGCTATTGAGCTAAACAACCAAAGTGCTAAAGATATTTTTGCTTCTATGGTTGACGGTATGCTTTTGCATAATATGGTAATACATAATCCATCTGATGATAGTGTTTTAAGAGCTAACATGGATAATCATCAATTTTTACGAATAGCAAGAGGATTTGCGCCAAAGGAATTCAAATTACCGATAAATATTACTCATACTCCTGTTGTTTTAGCATGCGGAGCGCTGCATAACTCTACTGTTACTATGTCAACGCCAGATGGTAAACTGATGGTTAGTCCATATTCAGGTTTATTTGACTCTTCATTTATGTATGAATCTTATCAGCGTAATACAAAATCATTTTGTGACCTGTTAGGATATAAGCCAGAGTACGCAATTTGTGATTTAAATCCTGACTATCTTTCTACCAGGTATGCTAGGGATCTTAAAATTCCTTATTATCAAATTCAGCATCATTATGCGCACATGCTAAGTTGTTTATTAGACAACGGCATGCCAATAGAAACACCTGTAATTGGTGCAATTTTCGATGGGTCTGGATTTGGAAATGACCAAACTATTTGGGGCGGTGAATTTTTGGTTTCAAAAGGTTATGAATTTGAAAGGTTAACTCATATTCCGGTTTTTAAAATGATTGGTATGCTCGGCAAAGAAAATCAAATATATAGATTAGGTTACAGCTTGCTGCAAAGAGCTGGAATTTCAGCTGATCATCCAATTTATAAAAATTTGGAGATTTCTGAAGAAGAAGAAAAAATGCTCTCTAATTTAATAAACAGAGGCGTTAGTTCTCCTCTTACATCTTCAGCGGGCAAATTGTTTGACGCTGTTGCCTCTATTTTGGGAGTATTAAAATGTTCTTATCATGAAGAGTATTCTGCACTGTATCTGGAGTCTATATGTGATCCAACTTGTGCAGATATATTTACTTTGTCTGAGTATAAAATAAAAAATATTAACGAGCTAATTAGAGCTTTGGCTAATGATACAATAGAAAATAGTAATATTTCTGTCACTTCAGCAAAATTTCATAACACACTTGCTCTAATGATTGCAAATACTTGTTTTGAAATTAGCCAAAAAACCAATATAAGACAGGTTATATTGTCTGGTTCTGTATGGATGAATAATCTATTATTAAATAAAACTATGGAGGAACTGGATGAGCTGGGATTAAAACCGATTACTCATAAAAACATATCCCCTAATGATGAAAATTTGAGTATAGGGCAGGTGTATTATTTGGTAAATAAAATCTCTAAGACCAAAAGGCCTCTACCAACTTTTTAAAATCTAGTAGCAACAAATAACTTGAGGAGTACTATCGAATTAATAAGCTTAAAAATTAGCTCTTGAATAAAAAGTTTTTTTTGAATAATATTGATATTGCCTGATTAATTTCAGGATATATCTTAAGGGGTATATTTATTTAAAATACTTTTCAGAATTTAGTTAGTAAAGTTGTATAATTAGTTGTATAAATATATAAAAGGAAAAAACAATGAAACCATTAGTAAAAGAAGTAGAATCAAATTTTCTAAAAAGTGACTTGCCGGATTTACAACCTGGATACACAGTAAAAGTATTTGTGCGTATTAAAGAAGGTAACAAAGAAAGAACCCAAGCATTTGAAGGTGTTATCATCAAAAAGCGTGGAGCCGGCATCAATAAAACAATTACTGTTAGAAGAATATTCCAAGGTATTGGGGTAGAAAGAGTTTTCCCCATAAATTCTCCAAGAATTGAAAAAATTACCGTACTTAGAAGAGGTCAGGTCAGAAGATCTAAACTTTACTATTTACGTGAGCGTTCTGGTAAAGCTACAAGACTTAAAGAAAAAACAAGAAAATAAATCAATGGCCAATATTCACTGGTATCCAGGACATATAGCAAAGGCTGAAAAAAAACTTAGAGAACAGAGCAACCTTGTAGATGTTATTTTGGAAGTTGTAGATGCAAGAATACCAATAAGCAGCAGATACGACAATTTAAACAAAATAACCAATCAAAAGCCAAGGTTGCTCGTTTTAAATAAGGCTGATATAGCTGACCCTTTGTTAACTTCTCAATGGATGGACTACATCAAAGAAAACGTTGGCATCCCGTCAATTACTACTTCAGCAAATGTGTCTAAAGATCTATCTGCATTAATAAAAGAGGCTGTAATACTAGGAAAGCCTAAAATAGACAGTTTGATTACAAAAGGTATGAGGCCACGTGCTATTAGAGCTATGGTTGTAGGCATGCCCAATGTTGGAAAATCAAGTATTATAAATAAACTAATACGCAAAGGTAAGGCAAAAGTTGGACCAAAAGCCGGAGTCACCCGTGCTGCACAATGGGTAAGAATAAACCCAAAATTAGAGCTTCTTGATACGCCGGGAATAATTCCTATGAGATTGGAAGACCAAGCACGCGCAGGAAAATTGGCTATGGTTAATTCTATCAGCGAAAATGCATATGATCAGATTGAAGTTTCTCAAGAGTTAGTCGAATTATTGTATGAAAAGTACCCTGAAAAACTGAAAAAGCATTATAAATTGCAAGATATAGCTGATCTCCCAACATTAGAGGATATTGCTTTATCAAGAAAATGGTTGTGCTCTGGAGGTGAGGCTGATACTACAAGGTGTGCTTCAGCGGTTTTGTCAGATTTTAGAAATGGAAGAATAGGGAAAATTACTCTTGAAAGTGTCGCGCAAGTCCAAGATTAATGACTTAGTGGAGTATGATAAAAATATATCAGAAGATTCATTGTTAATTGGATTGGATGAGGCAGGAAGAGGACCTGTTGCAGGGCCTGTCATGGCAGCTGCGGTTTATTTGGATTTTGATAATAAAGACCTATTAGAGTTTTTAAAATATTTGGATGATTCAAAAAAGTTTTCTTCAAACCCAAAATTAAGAAAAAAAATTTCTGAGGAAATAAAACAACATTCTGTGTATAGCATACAAGAATGCAGTATAAAAGAAATCGAAAAACATAATATTTTGCAGGCTTCTTTGCTGGCTATGAAAAGGGCCGCTATAGACGTAATTAACCAAATTGGCGACAAAAAAGCAAAAACAGGCTTATTATGCCTTGTGGATGGCAAGATTTCCATCAAGAATTTTAAATATAAGCAAAAAACCGTTGTAAAAGGTGACTCACTTTCTGCATCTATTGCGGCAGCTAGTATACTAGCAAAAGTATACAGGGATGAGTTTATGATAAAACTATCCGAAGAATTTGCGCAGTATGAGTGGCAAAAAAATAAAGGTTATGGAACTAAAGCTCACTTGGATGCAATACGCGAACACGGAATTTGTGAATGGCACAGGAAAAGCTTCTTGGCTAAAGTTTTAACACCTCAGTTAAAATTGTTATAGAAGTATATTATTTTTTTAGTTCTTATTTGTAAATTTTTCTTAATACTCGTATAAATTAAATAACAATTTTTATTATTCACCTGTTTTTAAGCAAATGAAGGTAAATTTATATCACCAAAGGAGTAAGTCTAATGAATGTAGGAAGCGTAAAAAATACAGCTGTTAAGTTTCAAGGATTTGAAAATAACAATAACAATGGTAATGAAGAATTTTTTAAATTAATCAGTGCACCACAAGCTTATAACACAGGTAACTTAGCACAACCAAATGCTGATACGTTTGGAGCTGCTGATGCTGATAAGACAGAAGAGCCTGGTGGCTTTTTTAAGAAGGCTTTAGCTGCTACATCCATTATTGCCGGCCTTGCCGCTGGAGCAGTAGTAGTTACAGCATTATGTAAAGCAGGTGGAAACTTTAAAGATGGTACCAAGTTTGGAGAAGCAGGTCAAAAAATTAGTGACTGGGGCAGCCAACTTTGGGAAAAAGTTAAGTCTCCATTTTCAAGTGCAAAAGGTGCTTAAAATTTAATAATAAAAATAATCTGGCGGAAATCTTAATTTAACAAAATAAAGTTACTTTTTACAAGTGGTATAAAATTAATAAAAATAATCAGAAATAAGCTGTCCTGAAGTTTAAGAACAGGGCGACTTATTATTTTATGGGCAAAAAATAAAAATTCAGCTGGGATTAAGTTCTTTTTTTTAAATTAAAAGCAGAGCGAGTCGGTGGAGGTGCGTAAAAACTGTTTTGGTCAACTGATTCATTAATAAGTTTTGACGATTAATGTATAATATACTTGTATTGCACTATTTAAATAGTTAATATAAAAGAGTATATTCACAAATTGACAGAAACAGCTTAGGACGGAAAGGTCATTATGGATAATAAAAATTTACCAATAATTTTAGCTACTTGTATTTCAATATTTTTAAGTTCATTGGCATGTTTTTTAATAGGTGTAAATCTTGCTCAAAACACAACGATCAAAGAAAGCATTGTGGTAGAGCAACCAAAGCTAAAGGTTTTATCAACCCCAATTAATACAAATATAATTGCTGACGTAGCAGAGAGAAGTATGCCATGGGTTGTAAATATAAAGCTAAAAGGCTATGTTTCCCCAAGAATAAGTGTTTTTGACTTTTTTGGATTTTCTCACTACAAAGCGCAGCAAAAGCACAAGATTAAAATCGGCGGTGGTTCCGGATTTATTATAAGCAAAGACGGATATATTTTAACTAATGGGCATGTTGTTAGAAAATCAAGTGATATTGAGATAAATTTGTATAATAACAAGACTTATAAGGCAAAAGTTATTGGTGTTGACGAAATGACTGACCTTGCTGTATTAAAAATTGAAGAAGAGACTCAGAACTTGCCTGTTGCAAACATTGGCGACTCATCTGTTTTAAGGATTGGAGAGTGGGTTATTGCTGTAGGCAGTCCACTTGGATTTGAACAGACAGTTACTCAGGGTATAATTAGTGCTAAAAACAGAAGAGTTAGGGATTTACAAACCAGTGTTGATTTTATACAAACTGATGCTGCAATTAATCCTGGAAATTCAGGGGGGCCTTTAATTAATTTAAAAGGCGAAGTCATTGGTATAAATACTGCAATTAGAGCAGATGCTCAAAATATAGGATTTGCAATACCTATAAATACTGCTAAAACAATTTATTCTCAGATAATAGAAAATGGTAAGGTTGCGCGTCCGTGGATTGGTATAGAAATGAGAGAAGTTCGCATTAGTGATGGAGGTACTGCTGTTAGAGTTGAACGAGTTTGGCCCGGTAGTCCCGGAGGAAAAGCCGGCTTGAAGCGAAAAGACATTATTACTAAAATCAACGGTAAAAAAATTGATGATGGTAAGGATGTGCAAATAGCAGTAAGAAAGCATTCAATTGGCAAAAGTATCAGGTTTGATATTCTCAGAAACGGCAGAAGAATGCAGCTTGATATAATTACAGAAAAGCTTCCTGATTTTAATTCCAGGCCAAAAAGTTAAATCTGAATTCTGTTAAATAAAGCTACTGAGTAATTGCTTTAATATAAATAAAAATGTTAACCTGTTACTTATATAATAGGTTAATTTTTTTAATTTTAAAATAAGCATTAGGTGGGAAAATGAAAAGAATACTAGGTTGTTTATTAGCTATTTGCATTCTGTTTAGCTGTTTTACACTAAGCTCTTCTGCATTTTGGCCCTTAGGAAAAAAAGCAGCAAAGGTAAACGGCGAAGAGATTAAAGTTTTAGCCTATACTCAAAATATGCTAAACAGCAAATCAGCTAAACAAGGAGACAAGTTCAGTTTTATTACATTGGAAGATGTGACTGTTAAAGAAAAAATAGTTTTACCTTCAGGTTCTTTTTTAAACGGTAAAATTCACAAGGTAAAAAAAAGAGGAAGACTAAGTAGTCACGCAAAAATTGATATAAAGATTACTTCTATTAAGCTAAAAAACGGCAAAACTTTGGAGATTGAAGATAATGATTGGATAGTCAGCTTTAGAAATCCAAAGATAAAAAGTACAAAGAAAAAAATATGGGAAAAAGTGCCTATTCTAGCAGCAGGTTATGCTACAACTATACCTCTTGGTGCTTTTACAGAACTAGGTGCAGGAGCTATTTACTTGATTGGTTCAGCTGCGTCTATCACAGCGGGCGGTGTATCAGGTGCAATATGTCCTAATCCAGGCATGACACGCTATCAAAGCTGCTTTAACAGAGCTTATAACTCTACTGCAATGGGCTATGCGGGGACGGTTTTTGGCACAGGCAAAACTTTAGTAATGAACCCCGGCGTTAGCGTAATGATAAGTCTAACAAATAATGCTCTAGATCTGCTGAAGCAGCAAAGTGAAAATAAAGTTACAAACGTAAAAAAATGAAATAATTGTTAATAAAATAACAGAAATGTATTGAATAAATAGCAGCGCATCTGTATAGTAGATTAAGTATTAAGTATACAGATGTGTTTTGCTTAAAAAACAGGATAGAGCCACTTTAAATCAAAATGCGTTTAGGAGTTGAATAATATGCTCGAAAATGTGTTAAAAGAGTTTTTGATTTTATTTGCAGAATTAGCTGTATTATTTCTTGTCATTAGTTTTATTGTTGGCTTTCTGCAGAGCAAATTTTCTAATGATCGCTTAAAAAGAATTTTGAGCAAGGGGAACACCATAACAAACTCTGTAATCGGTGCAACTATCGGCTTGCTTACCCCGTTTTGCACTTGTTCTACAATTCCTTTGCTAATCGGTTTATTTCAGTCTAATGCGCCTTTTGGCGGTGCAATGTCTTTTTTATTTGCATCACCTCTTTTAAACCCGGCTGTTGTAGTACTTTTTATTACATTCTTTGGCGTTAAAGCAACAATTATTTATGTTTCTATAATATTTGGCTTTTCTATATTAGCGGGAATTTTTCTCGAAAAAATGGGATTTAGAAAATATATAAAACCAATTGCAAGCCCAAAAACATGTGGCTGTGGGTGTGGAAGACACTCTCCTAAATCACAAACAGATATGCAAAGTGCCGTAGCCAGTTCTATGGAGCTATTTAAGAAAATATTTCCTTTTTTAATTCTAGTTGCTGTTGTTGGTTCAATAATAAAAGGCTTGGTTCCTAATACTTATGTAATGATGCTGTCATCGGGGCATAATGAGTTTATTTCTGTGCCGCTGGCTGCTATATTGGGTATTCCAATGTACATTAGGACCGAAACAATGATACCAATTGGCATGGTCTTATTTGAAAAGGGTTTAGGTATGGGAACTATAATTGCTTTGCTAGTTGGTGGAGCAGGATTAAGTGTGCCTGAATTAGTTTTATTAAATACAATCTTTGAGAAGAAGTTAGCATTTACGATTATTTTCAGCATATTTAGCGTAGCTGTTTTAACCGGAATAATATTCAACTTACTATACTAAAATAATTAGTATTTATCAAATAAAAAAACTACACTTAAGATACAGTGTAGTTTTTTTATTTAAAATTTTTCTTAACTAGCTTGCTTTTACTATTTTATTTGCTTTTATACAAGATGTGCAAACATTGATTCTTTTAGCTATGCCATTAAAATTTACCTTAATCTTTTGTAGATTTGGTTTTTGTCTGTAGGTATGTGCTTTGTGTGAAAAGCATACTTTATTTGCTTTTATTTTGGTTTTTCCACATACTTCGCAATTTTTAGCCATTTTAAATACCTCTATATAATATTAACAAATTTACATTTTATTCCGATATTATAAATAATACTCAAAGTATAGTTATATATCAAGCAAAAAATTCATTTAAGTAAAGAGGAAAAAAGTTCAAATGGTTATTATAATAGCTGAACCGCTTTAACTATAAGCGTGTAAGATAAGGATATAGACGAAAAATTATTTGTTAAAAAAGTAAAAACCGGTAATTAAATTACCGGTGTGAGGATTTTGGGTTAATGAGGAGTTAGAAATTCTGTATATTTATCTATAAATAATCATCTAGTTAGAAGGCCATAGGATATGCTGGATATGCATTGGCCGTAGCCCCGTTTAATCTGCCAAGATAATTATTTTGCGTATTGCCAAAGTCTAAGACTGCCGGATAAGTATCTTTGATCTTACTATGCAGGCTAGTGCCGTATCTTTGTTCATAATCTCTTGCAACAGCATTAACAAAATGACTGTTTGGATTTTTTAGGAGTATTTCATCAACAGTGCCCCTGTCAGATCGACCAAATTTTAGTGCGTCATGTAGTGCAGCTGATGCGTTTGGCACACTAACTTTTGCAGCTTGATTTAATATTCTTATTTCTTCAGGTGGTCCGCCTATTCTAAAGAAATTTAGTCTATCAAAGTTTCTTCTTAAATCACGTCTTAACTTTGTTAGGTCTCCACTACCGTATTTTTCAGCATATGCAATTTCAACAGCAGCTAGCTTCATTGGATTTGTTGCAGCTAAATTTTGCAGAATAACTTTAGCTTGGCCTCTATTAAAAAGCCCCTTTAAACCCATTGTAGATTTCAAATTACTTGCTAATGTATCTAGTTGAGCTCTTTGTGCTGGATTTCTTAGCATCATATTTACGCCAGAGCCTGTAGAACCCATAGGCATAGGCCCACAGACATGCCCTATTGGCGACTGGCCATTAAATAGAATTCGATTATATTCAGTTTCGATTATATGGTTGTCGTTAACAGCACCATATATAGACGCCATTCGCGCTGGCCCATAATCATTGTAAATTCCGGGATACATACTTGCTTCCTCCTCTACATTTCCCCTATCAGTCAAGTATACTTTGCCGTTCACTTAGCTTTATAGACAATTACAGAATTAATTACAAGTTGAAACAATATTTGTTTTATTAAATTTTTACTTAAATTTATTTTTCCTAAACGTTTCCCATAAATACGTGTTTTTTAATCTTACTATTTAAATTATTCCCTGTTATTATAAAAACAAATAAATATTTGAAATTTACAAATTAAAGGATATTTATTACATTTTGTAAAGCATATAATTTATAAAAAATAACGAAGACTGCCCTTAATAGACAGTCTTCGTTGTATTTGTATTTTAATAAGCTTATTTTATATATGATACAGGGTTGGTTGTTTTACCATTAATTCTTACTTCAAAATGTAAATGCGGACCTGTACTGTAACCAGTAGAGCCTTCATAACCAACAATTGTACCTTTTTTGACTATCTGTCCTACCTTTACAGATGTCTTTGCCAAATGGGCATATAAAGTAGATGTATTTTTTGGTGCATACTTTTTGGACCTCTTGTACTTGCCATGATCAATTATTACAACCTTGCCATAACCACCATGCCAGCCTGAATAAATAACCTTACCAGCATTAGATGCTCTTATTGGTGCCCAATTGCGTCCAGCTATGTCTATACCTGAGTGAAAACTTCTACTTCTAAAAATCGGGTGTGTTCTATAACCATAATAAGAAGAAATTCGTCCGGCTACAGGTTTCATAAACTTTTTAGATAAAACCACACCTTTTTTATTTTTATTAGATTGATGTTTTCTTATATTGCCGCTTATAACATTAGACTGTTTTGCAAGCTCGTTCTCCGCCTGCATATAAGCTTCTTTATCCGTTCTTAAGCGCTCAATAATTTGCTCTGTTGTGTAGATAGTATCTACAAGCTTTCTCTTCTCCCTTTTTATTCTTTTTAGGGTATAGTTTATATTTCGATGTTCCTTAGAGATACTAGATCTTAAGCTTTTTAGGTGCGCGGATTTTTGTTTTAATTCCTCAATGAGAACAGCATCTTTATTTGCTTGTTTTTGTTGATAATACACACTATCTAAGAGGCCATTTATATCCTTTGCTTCTAGCAGCAGACTTAAAAGTGTGATTTTTTCACCCATATAAAGTTTTCTAATACGGGATCTTAACTTTTTGCTTAAGTTTTTTTGCTCGTACGCAATACTATTGATTTTGTAGTTTAAATTTTTTAATTTTTTTCTAGAGTGACTCAATTGTCTATTTCGAGAGTTTATAACTGTTTGAGTTTTTTCCAGCTTTTGTTGCTGATATTGAAGCTTTTTTACTTCTATATTTTCTTTTCGCTCGAACTCTTTTACTTTTGCTTCTCTTACTGCTTTTTCTTCCGGTGACTCTGCAAATGCAGATAATCCAGCTCCTCCAGCTACTAGAAAAAATAGCATCATTAGTAATATATGCTTTTTAATTAATTTAAAACTAATCATTTAGGTTATATACCTCACCCGGAACCTCTACTAATATCGGTTACGCACTACTGCAAAAATAAGGGAATAATTGGCATTATCATAAATAAAATAAAAGTTATTGTTATAATCGTAATAATTAATTTTTTATTGGATCTCATGAATTCCATCATTTATATTATCTCCATGTCTGAAGGTGATAAATATCACCGAATTTTTACAACATTATAAGCTAATTGTTGTTGGTCTGGACAAAATCCACACCAACAACAATATACCAATTTTTTAACCCATTAAGCAACATTTTTTATATTTTTTTCCACTTCCACAAGGACATGGCTCATTTCTTCCAACAGATCCATCTATTTCTTTTGTTGGAGGTAATTCCATCATTTCGTTAAACGTCTTTGATGCATATAGTACGGTTGTGGATGAGAATAACTTTGTATCATAATATTTTTTCTTATAATTTTTTAGTATTTCATCAATTTCTTGAAGTTCTGTATTTTCCATTACCTCATTTGCAATATCTTTAAATTTTTCAGAATTTTGATTAAATACTTTTAATACAGGTGCAGGTGGTATTTTATCACTAGTTAAATAGTTCTTTACGCAGTTTTTATAACCATCTATAGATTTATGGTCATCAACTTCGAATATTTTTTTGAAAGTCGCATAAAATGGAAGTACAATCAAACCGTACTCTCTATCATATAAGACGCCTATATCGTAAACCTGCTCGCTGTCAGCAAATTTCTTTCCTGCTATATTGCTGATATCATCGCCGGCATTATTATCTTTTATATTGAAATATTTATACTCATCTAGCTCAGTTAAATATTCACTAATATCTGATTTTTCACCACTATCAATAAATTCATTAAACATACTTAATAATTCATCAATTTTTTGAGAGGATGTGATAATTTCATCAGTATCAAAAAACTGCTCAAATTTATCGCCCATATCATTTAGTAGTTCTTTAATTTCATCAAGTTTGCATTCGTTATCTTGATAAATAAGCTCAGGATTTTCCATCAGTATATTCATAACTTCGCTTAAGGCTTGTTTTTTCTCATTTGAGGGGATAAGTCCAGATAATTCGTAGATATAATAATTGTCATTAAATTTTACTATTTTTGCTTTTAAGTACTGACCACGTGCTACTGACCTGTAGTTTCTCATTTTAATCATAGGAAAAACTTTATAGTTTTTTTCATTGATTAAATTATAAAATTCAAAAGAGTCTTTTGTAATTTTTTTAACTTGATAAATGTTGTCTTTACAGTCTTTCATTCCCTGCAATAGCTCAAGTTGGTCTTCTGAAAGCGGGCCTTTTTCCTCATTAAAAATATCAAAGATTTTTCTGCCATCACTTAACTTTTCTTCTAAGAAAAATTTTGCTAAGAGTGCCCCAAGTCCAAGATGAGACATGCTGCGCACAGCTATGTTTACAGTTTCTTTATCAAACTTTTCTGCAACTTCTTCGTTATCTTTCATGAACTCATAAAGGAGCCCTAGCACTTCTTCTAAGGTTTCTATTTTTAATTTTTCTTCTACAATCATTTTTGTCCCTCTATACTAGCTATTGCACTATGTCTACCGGTTTTGCCATTTTCTGCACGGTATGAGAAAAACAAGTCATTATCACAACTCGTGCAAAATTTGGAAACATCTATATTTTCAACACCAACCTCTTGCAGTTGAAGCTGATTTATCATTTTTAAATCGACATGTATCTTATCATCGTTATCAAAAATTTTAAATGCCTGACAAGAACTAATATTAACACTATTTTTCAATTTAGAATAAACATCATTAGCCACAGGGTAGCAGCATTGGCCAATAGTGGGACCAATACCGGCTAAAATGTTAACGGGTTTTATATTAAAATTTTCTTCAAATTTCTTAACAGCATTGCAAACAATCCTACCGGCAGTTCCCTTCCAGCCCGCATGAACTACTCCAATGACCTTTTTATCCGGCGCATACAATATTATTGGTGTACAATCTGCGAATTGCAGCATTAATACAATCTTAGGATTATCAGTTATTACACCGTCTGTTAGTTCAAGGCTTTCACTTAAATTTGAGATGACCTTAACATTATTTGTATGCTCTTGCTTTGGTATGACTGTTTTCTTGCCATCAAGACTTAAGGCATTAACTATTTTTTTTCTGTTTGTACTAACAATATCATCTAAAGCAGGATTCCTTCCGGTGCCAAGGGTAAATCCATACTCCCCCATGCCAGGGCCTATTCTTGTTGTAAAAGCGTGCGTTAAGCCATCTTTTTGTAACAAAGAAGATTCATAATATTTTATTACTTGGTTGTTATCCCCAACCTGTTCTTCAACTAAAACAAACATTTAAATCTATCCAAGTCTCTAAATTTATAATATACTCATTTTATACTAATTCTAAAATGCATTTTAGAATATAAAGCAGTATGACAATAACTATTATATACAAAAATAAACTTTAAGGGAGATTTTTATGTTTGATTTTGTTACAGTCGGAGGGGCCACGCAAGACATCTTTATAGAAAGCGACCACGGCAAAATCCTAACAGAAAGAGACTTCTTCTCAAAAGAAGAATTAATATGTTTTGAATATGGGGCAAAAATTGAAATAGATAAGCTAGCTTACGATATCGGTGGTGGCGCAGTTAATTCTGCTGTTAATTTAGCAAATTTAGGCTTTAAAACTTCAACATTGATAAAAATAGGTAATGATTTAAATGCAAAAGCTATTAATACTAGGCTAGACGAAAAAAATATTGATAAGTCACTTCTTTTGACAACAGATAAATATAAAACCGGCTTTTCTGTCATTCTTACAAGCTTTGAAGGAGAACGGACAGTTTTGACTCACCGAGGGGCAAATAGTCATATAAGTCTTGACGAAGTAGAGGTAGAAAAAATCAAAAATGCGAAATGGATATATATAGCATCATTAAGCGGCAATTCGAATGCAATACTAGAAGAGCTAGCATTCTATGCGGAAAAAAACAATATAAATATGGCATTTAATCCGGGAACTGCGCAAATAAAACGAGGGGTAAATGATCTTAAAAAGGTTTTAAGCAGTGCGGAAGTTTTGATTATGAATAAGGAAGAAGCTTCAAAAATAACTGGTATTCCTCCTGAGTCAACAATTATTAATCTTGATAAATGTGACTCATGCGAAGTATGCATAGACAAATGCCCACAAAGAGTTTTCGATGTAAGAGAGGACAAAATACATTCTCACCCATCCTCTGATAAGTGCCCTCTAAGTTGTAATATTTGTATTGAATCATGTACACAAGAAGCAATATGCCATGAACCTTGGTCATTTGGAGCAACTGGTATTATAAAAAAACTAAAAGACTCTGGTCCGCAAATTGTGGTTATAACAGACGGAAAAAATGGCGTGCAGGCATACGATGGTAAATCTTTATATTATGCTCCTCCGTATCCATCAGCAGTATTGAGCACTTTAGGTGCTGGTGATGCTTTTGCGAGCACATTTGTTGCCTCGTTAGAAAAGTACAACTGGTCTATTGAAAAGGCCTTAAAGTTAGCTTCAATAAATTCCGCTTCTGTTATAGAAAGCTTTGGTGCGCAAACTGGATTGAAAAACTTTGATGATCTAGAAAAATCTGTGTCAAAAACTCCTGATTTTAAAGTTTTAAAAAAAATAATCTAAAATAACTTTGACATTAAAATATTTTTTAAATAATTTATTATTGTAAATTTTGAAACTGTATATTAGTTTTTTATAAAAATAAGATTTGTTTAGAGAGTAATCAAAAATTTATATGTTTATAAATTTTCTATACTAACTTTGAAATTTAATTGATGATCAGTATAATTTGTTAGCACAAAAGAATATATAAACAATGTAGGGGTATTACATGATGTCAGACAAAGAGAAGGATATCTCTAAGAATTTTTTTAGAAATATCTCTATAAAAAAACTTGAAAACCTGGTACAAAAAGCACAGACAGATCCGAGTCCATTAATTAGGGCATCGCAAACAGGATGTTTTAACAATATAAAACTAGAGGCACTTGCTATATTAAAACAAAAGCGAAGAGCTACATCAGAAAATAGTATGAAACAAATACTTGAAAAAGTAATAACTGCCCTAAAGCAACATTCATGATTTACTTGATTGAAATTTCCTCTTAGTTAATTTAATTTAAAAACAAGTGAGAAATTTTTTAAGAATTAGGGTACAATATAAACAAATATAGTAAGCTTTAGGAAAGTTAAAATGTGTGACGAAAATAAAGTTGTATCTCTAGCTGGAGCAAGGGATAAGGATAAAGAGAAGGAAAAAGATAAACAAACACAAGGATCCAATAATAATGCAGCTGACAATGCTACATATTGCACATTTTGTGGCAGGCCAAATTATCTGGTTTTAAAAATGATAAAAGGTCCCGGTGTTAACATCTGCTCTGAATGTGTTATGATTTGCGTTCAATATTTAATATTAGAAGATAAAATGCCGGCAGATGAAGTAAAAAAGATACTGGATGCATTCTGGAAGGGTTCGAAATAGTAAACTATCATGCAAAGAGATTTAACAAAATTACAAATACGCTCGGAAGTTCAAGTTGTGCTACAAAGCATAAATGCTTATGATGATGTACCAAAAAACAAGTTGCAAGAATATGTGCAACAATTGGCAAGTATTTCTAATAGGGAAGATGTTCTTGACTTATTAATTAAGGAATTGCCAAGAGTAAAAGATGAAAAAGCAAGGCTGATTAGTTATCTCCTAATAGAATTAGGAGAATTAGAACTATTAAAAGACAAACTCTGGCAGATGATGACAGCACCAAAGATTTCTGATGAAATAAAAGATGTTGTATCAATTACGTTAAAGAGCTTAGGTGATGATTCTCCGCCAGAAGCGTATTTAGAACACTTGGAAGATCCAAAAGCGATAATTGAAAAAGAAACAAACAGGCTACTAGATGTAGCATTGTTAAACCCGGAAGCCCAAATTGATTTTATTGACTTTTTGCTCTCCTTGCCGGATGATGACCAAGAAAATTTATTAACATCTCTGAAGTTGGACTACTATGGGGACAGTTTAGCCAGCATACTAGTGCCGGCATTAGAACATAATATATCTGAATGTATAAATCGTTCTATAGTTGAACATCTTGGTGAAACAAAATCTGCAGTGGGCATAAAGCCATTACAAGATATAATTGATTATTCAAATGATCAAGCCTTAATAAAGCTTGCTCAAAAAAGTTTGAGCAAGCTTAAATTGTCAGGAGTTAGAGAAGACCATCCTGATAATTTTTCAAGAGAAGATGAAATTTGTAACAGGTCTCAAATTTATGAGTGCTATGCCAGTGCTATAGATGGTATGGGAAATCAAGGGCTAATCATAAGCAGAATTAAAGAAAACAATGATATCTCAATGTTTTCGGTTGTTATCAACGATATAGAAGGCATTGTTGATTGTTTTGGATTTAATGGCATATCAAAAGATGACTTTCACTCCATAATATGTAAATTTGACAAGAATGGCCTTGGTATAACAGTGCCACCTGAGTATTGCAAAAAAAGGCTTAGTGACTCAGAATTGTTAAACAAAAAAAACAGAACAGGTTTACCGTATGAATATACCTGCTGGAAAGCACTAGTTAGTGATTTCCCTAATTTAGATGTACCTTTAGCAACTCAAGTAGGCCAATGGGCTGATAAGATTTATTTAGAGCGACAACTAGCTTTGTTAAATCATGAAATACTTCAAAATTGGTTTTTAGAGGCTGCAGACAACAGTTTTGTAGCAGAAACAACTAACAAAATCTTGGAAGATGCTATTCAAAACAAAGAATCATATATTAATGCACCTCAAAAATACTTAAAAAGCTTAGAGTCTCAAGTGCCAATAATTCTGGAAAACTTTTTTAATACGTTTATATATGAGTTATACTCAAAAAGATTCATGAATTTGGCTTATATGTTTGATTTGAGAGAAGAAAAGCTTTTTAGAGATATTTCAGCATCAATGGCAATTTATTTAGACCAAAAGCCTATTAAAGAATCAGAATTTTTTGATGCGTTTTTAAAAAGAACAATATACCAAGCATTCAAAAAGCATCAGAGCAAACTTACTGAGTCGAAGTCGACTAAAATAACCAGATTTAATAAAGAAAACACAAGTACACCAGTTGATGAAGAAAATATAGCCCAAAAAGATTTAACAGCTATAATAAAAATATTAAAAGATAATTGGAAAAATATTTAAGTAATGGATGGTAAGAGATTTTTAGGACTAGATATAGGCACGAAAAGGATAGGAGTATCTGTAAGTGATATTCTATGCATAATAGCGCAGCCTCTTGATACAGTATTGCGTCAACCTGAGGCTAATGCAATTGAAAAAATATTAGAGCTATGCAGCAAGTATAATATAAGTAGAATCATAGCCGGCCTGCCTAAAAATATGAATGGTACTCTTGGTCCACAGGCAGAAGACGTTAAACAATTTGTAAACTTGCTAAAAGAAGAAACTGAAATTGAAATATTTTTTGAGGATGAAAGACTAACCAGCAAACAAGCTGAAAGGTCTTTGACTGCTCAGAAAAAAAAGCCATCTAAAAATAAAGGTTTGATAGATATGGCATCAGCTGCTATAATTTTGCAGATACATTTAGATAAAAGGAGATAAAAATGAATAAAGAAGATATGGAATTCAATGAGCCTAAAATTATAAAAACACAAGACGAAAACGGTGAGATTCATAACTTTGAAATGGTTGACATTGTAACTGTTGACGATCAAGAATATGGCCTGCTTATTTACTTGGATGAAAACGAAGAACATGAAGACGAAGAAGAAGTTATTATCCTTAAGCTAAGCAAGGTTGATGGAGCTTATAGCTTTGAAACTATTGAAGACGACGAAGAATTCAATAAAGTTGTAAGCCATATTGAAGCTGAAGGCGGCTTAGAAGAACTAGAAGAAAAATTATAATATAGTAATTTTAAACAAAAAAAGCAGGTTCCTTATAGAACCCCACTTTAGCACGCTCTAGATTTTTAATTAGAGAGAATCAACACACTTTAATTACTGACATAGTTTTCACTAAACAGTTGTTTGTACAAGTTATAATTGTGTTACTTAAATGCTACTTATTATATACTATCAGCAAACACGACTCCTCAATTTTCTTTCAGATTAGCTACTTTGAAGGTGTTAAAATCTGAAATCAATTTTAGAGTCGATATTCTTATTTCACCCAAATATATAAAAACAAAAATATATAAAAAATTGACATAATATCTTATTTTTTTCAGTAAAGTAAGATATTATTAATATTTTTTAATCTTGACTGTAATTTAGAATAAGTATATGCAATAATTAGTATTGGTCTAAGGTAATGACTATTAGGCAAACAATTTAATGATAATCAAACTATGGAAATAAGATATGGACTATGGGACAGGAAACGAATCAATTATTGTACGTGGGGCAAACCAGCACAATCTAAAGAATGTTGATTTATCAATACCTAAAAATCAGTTGGTAGTTTTTACTGGTGTGAGTGGATCAGGTAAAAGCAGCCTTGCATTTGATACTATTTTCGCTGAGGGTCAAAGAAGGTATGTGGAAAGCCTGAGCACCTACGCTAGGCAATTTTTGGGGCAGCTGGATAAGCCGGATGTTGAGTCTATTGAAGGACTTAGTCCTGCTATATCAATTGATCAAAAGTCAACAAACAACAACCCGCGCTCAACGGTCGGTACTGTCACAGAGATATATGATCATTTGAGACTTTTGTATGCTAGAGTTGGTACTCCACATTGCCCTAAATGTGGCAGTGAGATTTCTCCACAAACTATTGATCAAATAGTAGACAGCATACTAGAACTAGAAGAAAGAACTAAGATACAAATAATTTCGCCCATTATTAGAGGGAAAAAAGGCGAGTATTCTTCACTGTTTAATGAACTTAAGCAGGAAGGATTTATAAGAGTTAGGGTAGACGGCGAAATTTATAATTTGGACGAAGATGAAATAAAGCTGGCAAAAACCAAAAAGCACGATATTGATGTTGTTGTTGACAGGATTGCAGTAAAAGCATCATCACGCTCAAGGATTGCTGATAGTGTACAAACTGCTCTAAAAAGGGCAAATGGTTTAGTAATTGTTGATATAATTGATGCTGAAGAAAAGATATATTCTGAAAAGCTGGCATGTGAGAAGTGTCAAATAAGTTTTGATGAATTATCACCTAGAATGTTTAGTTTTAACAGTCCTTATGGGGCATGTGATACTTGTGGAGGCTTAGGTGCTCATTTTGAAATAAGCCCGGATTTGATTGTACCTGATCCGTCTTTATCGTTAGGCAAGGGCGCTATTTATCCGTGGGCTAAAACCGGCAATAAGTATTATGTGGATTTGCTTAGCTCTGTGTGTGAGCATTATGGCATAAGAATGGATATCCCTTTTGAGGACTTGTCTATTGCGCATTCTGAGATAATATTATACGGTAGCACTGAGCCGATTATGCTTACTTATGATGATTTTAAAAGAAGAGGGCGCAAGTCTCATTATGCCAGATACGAAGGTGTAATCCCATACTTTAAGAAGCGCTATGACTCTTCATCGTCTGATGCGGTTAGACAGGAAGTTGAAAAATATATGACACAAACCCCATGCCCTGACTGTAAAGGAAAAAGATTGAAGGAATTTTCTCTGGCTGTTACTATATCTGGTAAGTCGATAGCTGATGTTAGTGAAATGTCTATTAAAGACTGCCATGAGTTTATGTCTGACTTGTTTTTAAAGCTGACTAATTATCAGCTAAATATCGTTAACAAGCTTTTGCACGAAATAAGGGAAAGGCTTAAGTTTTTAGTTGATGTTGGGCTTAATTATTTAAGTTTGTCTCGAGCAGCGGGTACGTTATCAGGTGGTGAAGCGCAGAGGATACGTTTGGCTACACAAATAGGATCTGGATTATCTGGTGTGTTGTATGTATTAGATGAGCCAAGTATTGGGTTGCATCAAGTTAACAATGACCAACTGCTTAATACTTTAGCTAGGCTGAGAAACCTCGGCAATACACTGATTGTTGTTGAACACGATGAAGAAACAATCAGGCGTGGTGATTGGGTTGTTGATATTGGTCCTAAGGCAGGTATTCATGGTGGTGAAATTATTGCTGAGGGGCACCCAAAAGATATTGAAAAATTTGATAACTCGTTGACTGGTCAGTATTTATCAGGTAAGAAGTGCATCAAGGTTCCGAATGAGCGCAGAGAAGGTAATGGTAAAGTTATAAAAATAGTCAAAGCGAATAAAAATAATCTTAAAGACCTGAGTGTTGATATACCGCTTGGTAAGTTGGTCTCAGTTACCGGGGTTAGCGGTTCGGGGAAGTCTACTTTGATATTTGATATTTTTCATAAGTATTTAAAGCATAAGCTGGGAAAAAATACGCCAAAACCCCAAGGAGTAAGATCAATATCAGGTATAGATAATGTGATTGATAAAGTAATTGATATTGATCAAAGTCCTATTGGTCGTACCCCAAGAAGTAACCCGGCTACATACACCGGTGTGTTTGATCATATTAGGGCATTATTTGCATTGACAAACGAGGCAAAGGCTCGTGGGTATGCACAGGGTAGATTTAGCTTTAATGTTAAAGGTGGTAGGTGCGAAGCTTGCAAGGGCGATGGTATCAACACAATAGAAATGAATTTCTTGCCGGATGTACATATACCTTGCGATGTATGCAAGGGTGCAAGGTATAACCGTGAGACGCTTGAAGTTAAATATAAGGGTAAGTCTATTTCTGATGTGTTGAATATGACTGTTGAAGAAGCTCTTGAGTTTTTCGCCAACATACCTAGGATTGCCAACAAAATGCAAACCTTATATGACGTTGGATTGGACTATATTAAATTGGGCCAAAGCGCAACAACGCTATCTGGAGGAGAGGCGCAGAGGGTTAAGCTGGCATCTGAATTAAATAAAAGAAGTACCGGCAAAACATTATATCTTTTGGATGAGCCATCTGTTGGTCTGCATTGGTATGATTTGAGCAAGTTGGTTGATATCTTTAACAGGCTTGTTGATGGGGGCAATACAATTGTAGTTATTGAGCATAGCCTTGATATTATTAAGGTTTCTGATTGGATAATTGACCTTGGGCCTGATGGTGGTGATGCCGGTGGTACAATTGTTGGAGAAGGTACACCTGAAGATATTGCTAAGATCGAAAATTCTTATACCGGGCAATACTTAAATAAAATTTTAGGTGGCAATCAAATTTGTTCGGTTTAAAATTTAAGATTTAAAATCTTGCCGTAATTACCAATTTTTTAACAAAATAAATTTGTAATAATTATAACAAGTTACTCAACTATCGTACCGTGCTAGGTTAGACAGAAGCATAGGAGTAATGTATGTTAAATTATTTTTTAACTAAAATTTTACGTAAAAAATGTAGGCATGCATCCGTAAACGAGTTTAACCCTATTAGATATTGTACTGATTGTGGTAAGCGGGTTGAGTTGCAGCAGATATTTGTTAAGTGCAAAAAGTGTAATAGCTTTTTGACACCTAAACTAGATAAAGCTGGTGATGTAGTGCCTCTTAAGAAGTTTTGTCCTAACTGTGGTGGGGCTGGTTGGTATAGCATGAAGGCAGCTAAATTAAATTCTTATTTAAGCTTATATTCTATTCTTGTTAAAAGAGAGCTTGATGATGATTATTTTACACCTAAAACCAGTGTGTGGGTTGATGGTGAGCGAAAGTCCAATGTTATTAAAAAGGATAAATGGTAGACGAAAACCAAAAAAAACAACGATAACTACCCCTTTTCTCTCTGAGAAAAGAGCTTATCATTGTCTACTTAAATTATTAACTTTAAAGTCCCTAATAATAAGGTTTTTTCTTGTTTAATTCTTCTTTTTTATTGCTATTTATGTCTATTATATTATTATTTATTTGATTATTTTCATCGCTAAAATTATCTTTTATTTTATTTTCTTTTTTATCATCTTTTAAAATACAAGTATCACCTGCTAAAGCAGCATCGGCCACCTTTGCAATAGCAGGAACTTCTTTGTAAGTCTTTAAATTCTTTAGCTTAGGGCTAGAGCTCATTTTTACCAATTTATACTTGCCAAGCTTATAATTATCAAGCCTATCCCAGGCATTGATATACAAAGCATGTTCTTTTACTTCCTGCTTTGCCTCTTCCCAAGCCTGCTCTATAAATTTATTTTGCTCTACAGCGTGTATTTTTCTCTCTTTACGCCTTTTAGCTTTGTATATTCTGTTTTCTCTGTCGCGTTCCTTGCAGTCTTTGTAGTATTCGTAATGCTCATTATACATTTGTTCTTCTTTTTCCGGGGTTGCAGGTTCATCTTTCCAGGTTTCGTAGCTGAAATATTTAATTTCGTCTTTTTTGTATGGGTCGTAATATTTATTACGAGCTAGTCTTAGGTAGTCGTCTTTTAAACAAATATTATGCTTAACTTTTTCCAATTCAAACTGGGATTTGCGCACGTAGCGAACTTTGTAAAGCAGTTCTTTGTGTGCGTCTATTATTCTAATCAGAGGATTTTCAGAAAAACCCTCATGGTAAGGTGGGTAAGAAATATCTTTAGTATCTGAACTTGGGCAATCTTTGGGTATTGGCAGGTGTACGATTTCTTTAACATCGCTATATCCAACCTGATCCGGGACTTGGTCCATAAATAAATCTTGATTCAAGTGTATTTGCTTTAGTTCACTTAATATTTTTTTAGTAACGTTTGTCAATTTTTTGAACAAGCGCTCACTTTCGGCTGTTTCTTCCGGCAACTCGTATTCATTAACTGACCAGGGTCTTAGTACTACAAATTCTGTGGGGAATTCTATTTTTAGCTCCGCAAAATCACGCAGCATCAGTGGAAATATATCTGACCACTTATGATAATTATCAAATTTTTCTCTTATTATTTCGACTTCTTCCAGGATTCTTTCATTTATCTCGCTTAATGCATTGACTGCACGGAGCTGTTTAGAGCTAAATTTTGCCCTGATTTCGTCAGGTATAAAAGTACTCACGAGTGAATAGGTTTTCTTTGCAATATCCTTTAAGCCGGTCGAATTTGTTTTAAATCCTTCCGGCTCTTTGGGTTTTCTTCGGTGCAAATCTTTTGCTTGTTTTCTGTCTTCTATGGCTTCAATTATATTCATTGTAAAGCCTTGAAGGGTCATATTGATGAATTCCATTTTTTGAATCAGGGCTTTGCTCCATTCGCCGGTGCGCATTATGTTCAAAAATTCTTTGCCTACTACATCAAATTCCATTTCTGAAGTTTTTATTGCTTCTTCCATACGCCCTTTAAGCCCCATTAGATCATCATTTTTAGTCCAACGGCGCAAGATAACAATTTTATTACGCAATCTATAATATAGAAATGCTGCGTATTTATCATTATCCTTTGGGCATGTCTCTTCAGTTTTAATACCTTGCTCTTCCAAAACAATAACCTTTTAATTTCACTTCCAATGCAATAGATCTTTTTTATTTACTTAATATATATTATAGCAATTTAAAGATAAAATTTCATGCCGGATCTTAATTATGTTAAGAAATTGATATAATTTGTTACATTAGTAAATGCCATAATCTTAAGAGACCGCTTTTGCTAGGCGGTCCCTTGCATTAGGTTATTAAATTGTATTAGCTATGACCAATAAACTTGTAACTCCTCAAGTTGGTTAGGGCTTGAAGCTACTTCGTTGACGTGAGGAACTACTCCACTCTGACTGGCATCATATGCGGTTATGTCGTTTATGATTTTGTTTATATCAAGAGGGGAGGTGTGCCCACCATATTCAAATTGCTCAACAGATTGAGGACCACTGTAAATAGTGACTTTATCATTTGGGGTATACTGAACCTCCGCAAGAAAGTCATAGTAAGTTATCTGGACATCTTCTTGGGCAATGCTAGAATCAAATAGTATTCTATCGGTTCCACTTATTCCATAGTCATATATAATATCATAGCCATCACCAGGCTTGAAGAAATAAGTGTCTGAACCTTCTCCCCCATCTAAAGTGTCGTTGCCTTTTCCACCATCTAAAAAGTCATCACCACCGTAGCCCCACAGCATATCATTTTGTGCGTAGCCACTGATTTTATTACTATAAGAATCTCCAAACAGGGTATTTCCAAAGTTATCACCTTCTATAGCGTTATAAAATTCAGAATAGTAGTAAGCTTCGTCTATTTTATAGATGTTGCTCAAGTAATAGTCCACAATAGTTATTTTATCGCTAAGTAAATTTGAGAAAGTAACTTCCAGGTCATCGCCAGCTTGATGGATATTGACATTACCGTGGTGTATATCGTTATTAAACACAATGAAGTCATAGCCGCTAGAGTCGTTTATTATGTCGTGGCCATCGCCTTTTGAGTAAACATAGTAGTCGTTGCCTTGACCACCATACAAGCTATCATTACCTTTGGCTCCTACGAGTATGTCATTACCGCCTTGGGCATATAATATATTGCCAAAGCTATCGCCTATCATTGTGTCATTGAGATGTGTGCCTACACTGGCAACATCTGAAGATAATATTGATTGAACTTCTATTGTATTTTTTGCCCAATCTTCATCAGATGTCTGTGTATTCGTTTCGATTATGCTTTCATTTAGCTCTATTCTTTTCATAATTAGTTTCTCCTCTATCGAATATTATTTTTGTTTAATAAACAAACAAAAAATACAGATTTAATATAACATAAATTTATAAAAAATAACAAAGTTAAACTAAATATAATTTATAATTTTATATAGAGATAATAAGAAAATTTTTATATAAAAAAATTTGAAGCACAGCTTATCTTGGTAATAGTCTTATTAATATCTTGGCAATAGTTTTGTTAAAAATTTGCCAGGGTGTTTAATTGAACACAGCATCTCCCGTGCTATATAAGAAAACTTGCTGCCTTCTTCTGCTGCTAGAGCATTAAAATGTTCTCTTATAGCTGGAGTTTGCTCACCAATTAGTGCTATTCCTTTTGTCAGCATGTCTTTCCTCATGAAAGGTACAAATTCATGATTTATGACTTGTCCTGCGAGTTTTTCACTTTTGCTTAAATTTTTTCTTATCTCTAATTTCTCTGGAAGGTATCTTTTTACCTGAGTGCCATTAGTCCAAAGGTCTCTTTCTATGTCACGACTTGGAAATGCTGTTTTTATTGTTTTTGGCGATCCGGCTGAGATTTTTATTTTTACAACAACTTTATTATCAGGATAAAAAACTTTGCTCCAGCCTTCTGTTACTAGCTCTTTTGTATTATTCGGCTCGCCCCTGTATTTTATTTGATATTGTGAGCCAAGCTGGTAAAAAGTTGTTGTGCCATCTTGAACTGTACTTAATAACGGCCCTTTATCTTGCATTGAGTGCGATACTTCTTTTGATATATTTGAAAATTTCCCACACTCTTGTGCCTGAGTCAAAGCATTTTTTACAGCTTCCGGTTGCTCACCAAGCAAAGTTATCTTCCCTGTATTTAGATCTTTTTTGAGAAATGGAAAAAATTTGTCCCATATGACTTTTCCCGCTAATTTTTCTCCTGTTTCTTTGTTTTTTCTTATTTCGATGCGCTCTTCAATATGTCTTTTAATTTGAGTTCCATTTGGGAAAAGATTTTTTTCTACATTAGGATCTCTAGGTACCAGCTTTGCCGGCACTGAAGGGTCTCTTAAATTTGTTAATACAACACTGTTATCAGGATAAAAAGTTTTGCTCTGACCACCTCCTACCAATTCTTTATTTCCGTCTTTGTATATTATTTGATAGTCTGAGCTGGGTTTGTAAAAGGTTCTTGCGCCATTTGGTACTACAGTTTCTGTTGTACCGTCTGCATATGTATATACAGCATTATCTTTGCATTCTCTTGCTTTTACTAAAGGGGCAGCCTTATCTGGAGATATCCTAAAGCCGGGGGTATGGGCACTGGGTTGAAATCGCAATTTTTTACCTTCTTTCTTTTTTATAAACTCTAAATTACTAGTTTTAATTATGATAATTAAAAGATGCCTTCTATCTATCGCAGGCTTTTAATTTTTTCAAGTACTTCTTTTGCCAGTGAAGAGAATTTTTTACCCTCTTCTGCTAGCAAGCCACTAAATAGCTCTCTTACAGGCTCAGATCTTTCACCTACTAAGCTTACTTCTCCGCTACTTAGATTTTTAGAAACAAATGGGACAAATTTACCATTTAGTTTTTCCCCTGCAAGCTTTTCTTCTGCTTGCATGTTCTTTCTTATTTCAACGCCTTCATTAAGATGTTTTTTTACTAGAGTAGCGTCAGGAAAAATGTTTCGTTCTATACTAGCATTTTTATGCACAGTCCTTTTCTCAGAATAAGTCATATCTTCTATTTGTCTAGCTTCTTCCTTTGTTACGCTACCATCAGAATAAAAAGTTTTAACAATTTTTCTATCTTTTTCTACCAGTTCAGCAATTTTATTCTTCTCTTCCTCTGAGCCGATGCTCTGTGGAGGTGGACTGGGATGGTATATCACTTTGGTGTCTACATTAGGCTGGCCAAAAGTTCTTGCACCATCTTGGGATACAGTTTCCATTAATCCTTGGTCATAGGCATAGGTTTCTACACCTAAATCATTGATAGTTTGAGCTGTCACCCGAGGAGCATCAGCATCAGGACTTAACCTAAAGTTTGGATTATTACTACTAGGCCCAAATCTGGGAGGGCCACTAGATCCTATACTCATTGTGTCTCCTTCTTTCTTTTATAAATTAGTCAACTATAATTTATATTTTTTCAAATAAAAAAAAATCTTTCAATATTTCTAAATTGAATTTAATGCCGAAGTTGATAATTATTGCAAAATTTCTTAAATTGTCCCCTTGTTCATAATATTAATTATAAGATTTAAATTTTTATAAAATCTTAATAGCCAATATGAAATATAAATTATAACTAACCAACTTGGGGAAGAAATATAAACAACTTGCCTATATAAAGATTTGAACGTTGTGCATAAAATCGCAATGTAAGAGTTATATTTGGAGAAGAGAAAGTATGACAAGAAAAATAAGATTATATTTATTAGCTTTGCTACTTTTTTGTGCTAATAGTTCATCTATACATGCCCAAATTGCACCGACTAATATAAATGTTCCTACTAATGTTGACCCGGGCGCAATAGGGCGAAATGCTCTATCTGAAGATATGAAGAAAAACAACGAAAATAAAACTAAAACCGACGACGATGAAATTTTGATGCCTAGAGAGATAAACCCTAAAGCATCTGCCGAGCTGGAGCAACATAAGTTTAGGCTTAAAAATATTGTTTTGTCCGGGAATACCAGAGTAAAAAATAACGAGCTAAAGCCTTATATAAAAGATTTTACAGACAAAGAAATCACAATAAACGAGCTTACTAAGCTTACCAATACTATTACAAATATTTATAGAGTTAAAGGTTATATTACATCCCTTGCTTATATTCCGAACCAGGAAATTAATGATGGGATACTTAATATCAATGTTATTGAAGGAAAAGTTGGCAATATAAATATTCAAGGTAATAAATGGACTAGAAGCTCTTATATTAAAAATAAGCTTTTGAAAAAAAATCGGCTGAAAGAAGACTCTGTATTAAATGTAAGCACATTGAAAAAATCATTGAGGGACATTAACGAAAAAAGCTATTTAAAGGGACAGGTGAGCCTTCAAAAAGGAGAAAAACAAAAAACTACTGACATTATAATTAATATTAGCGAATCAATACCGCTTGAGCTTAGCGCAGATTGGAATAATACAGGAAGAAAGCTTGTAGGTATCCAAAAAGCAAATGTAAATTTGAGAAATAATAACTTAACCGGATTTGGTGATTCTTTAGCTGGTGGGGTGAGCTTTGCTAAAGGTACTTTTGGGGTTAATTCTAATTATTCTATCCCAATTGGACCTTTTGGTACCAGTGTTAATGCCGGGTATTATTTTTCTAACGTCAACCTTGGCGGTGAATATAAGAGATATAACATAAACGGTAAATCACATATATTTAGAACCGGCTTGAGACAGCCTATATACAAAGGGGACACTCTGGAAGTCAGCACTGATATGAACTTTGATTTTCTTCATTCAGATATGACTATTCAAAAAGAAACAAGCTTACACAAGTATGACCTTAGGGTTTTAAGGTTCGGGCTAAATACTACAAAAGAGGGCTATACAGGGCGATGGATTAATAGATCTGAAATTAGTACAGGGCTGCCGGTGTTCGGCGGTACGTCTGCCGGTGGCCACGGAATAGGCTCTAGTAAGTTTGTAAAGCTTGATTCTCATTTGATAAGAGTCCAGGCTTTGCCGCATAACTTTAGGGGGATATTTAAGCTTTCCGGTCAATACTCACCAAATGCATTGTTGGCACCTGAGCAAATACAAATAGGCGGTATGCATACTGTTAGAGGCTACAGTGAGAGTTTAGTGCTTGGTGATGTTGGATATAACGTGAGTCTTGAATTGCTTGCTCCTATACCCTATTTACCTGATAGAAAATGGTTAAGGTTAAAAAACAAAGTTTACTTAGCCGGTTTTTACGATCAAGGTTTAGTGCATCAAATACACAAAGGCAGATCAATAAATTCATCAGAATTTTTGCAAGGTGCCGGGGTTGGCCTACGCTGTTACTTGTCAAAACTTTTGTCTGCTAATATAGACTTTGGTTTTCCGATAGGTCGGAAGAAATTCCCTGAGCAAGACAGCTTTAAAGTTCACTTTGGTTTAAGCAGCAGTATTTTTTAGATGATAGACAGCTACCAGTTTATTTTATTTGCTAGCTATCAGAAAATTTTTCTCGTTTTATAAAATTTCCAAAGCCTGAAACAGATTTTAATTGTTGATTTTCTATAATCAAGTTGCCTCTTAAAATAACTGTTTCGGGTTTGCCTTTTATTTGCATTCCTTCGTAAGGAGTGTAGTCGACGTCTTGATGAAGCTCTTCTTGTTTTATTTCCCATTTCAAGTCAGGGTCCCATATGCAAATATCAGCATCATAGCCTTCTTTTATGTCACCTTTGTTTTTTATACCAAAGATTTCCGCAGGGTTTGTGCAGTTGAGCCTTACAAATTCACAGAGGGGTAAGGCTTGATTTATGACCATTTCGTTAAACATAAGCGGTAATCTTGTTTCTATACCTGGTATGCCTGGTGGAACTTTTGTAAAATTATTAATACCTAATTTTTTTTCTGTACTCATATTATATGCACAATGATTGGATACAATAACGTCTATATTTTTAATTAGATTATTTTTTAGATATTCAAGCTCTGTTTTGTTTCTTAGTGGTGGGCAGGTGAAGTACTTTGCGCTTTCAAATTCTTCATCGTAATTGGATTCGTCTAATAAAAGATAATGAGGGCATGTTTCTATAAAATATTTTGCTTTTGCATTCTTTTGGGCTTTTACAACTTCTTCCACAGCTGATTTTGTAGATAAGTTTGTAAAATAAACAGGTGTCTTTAGCGCACCTGAAACTATTAAAACTTTTACAACAGATTCATATTCCATTTTGCTAGGACGAGATACCGGGAAAAACTCTAGCCCTGTTTGTTTTGTTTTTGTATATAAGTTCGTCAGGACATCTATTTGTGTTCCATTTTCTGCATGGACACATGCCAGCATGCCATGCTTATTTGATTCTTTTAGAGCTTTGACAAAGTTGTTGTCATCAAGCATCAAGCCTTTTTTATCTGCTAAAAAGAGTTTTGTGCTTGTTAATCCATTTTGTGACAAAGCTTTTAATTCTTTTAGATGTTTGAGCGGAGGTGTTAGACCTATATGAAACCCAAAGTCTAACAATGAAGAGCTGCTGGCAATGTTTAGCTTGTTTTCAAATGCTTTTGTAATGGATTCTCCTTTATCCGGTATAATGCAGTCTAAAAAGCTGGTATTGCCACCGAATGCAGCTGCTATTGATGCAGTTTTAAAATTATCTACAGACTCAATATCTGCAAATTTTCTTTTTATATTAACATTTACGTCAATACCTCCAGGCATAACCAGTTTGCCATTTGCATCGATTATTTTAAAGGCAGGCCTTTTTATTTGTTCGCCAATTTGTGCAATTTTACCGTTTTCTATATATATATCTGCATTTACTATATTATCAGATGATACAACTTTAGCATTTTTTATTAATAAGCTCATTTTAAAATTTTCAAGTTTAATTAAATTTTTAAAAATCGGCTAGCTTAAGCAGCCTGAAGCTTAGCTATAAACTGATCCACCGTTTCTACAGCGATTTTAGCAGATTCTATAGAAACATGCGGTTTTATCTCATTTATAATTTCTGCTCTTTGCTGCACAGAGCCATCTGTTTCTCTATTTTTTGTTACATATAAAGCAGTTGCAAATTTTTCAAGTTCAGAGACGTTTTTAGAAGATAAATTCTGTGCAACAAAATTTATATCTCTTTCGTATTGATTTATTATGTTTGGATAACATTCTTTTATCTGATTACTTGTATCACCTGGATAAAGACTCGCACCATAAGGCACATGAGATATTGATTTTAAAATCATATCAGATTGCATTATGCTTAATTCATCTTTTAAGTCAAAAGAGTAAGGACCGTGTTTATAT
>JANQFW010000109.1 GCA_028277625.1 Candidatus Gastranaerophilales bacterium
ATTTGTTCAGGATAGTCAAGTTTCACCCGGAAGAATTAAAGCGTGAAATGAAATATATGCTAAGCTCGCGCGAATTGTTCAAGCAATATTTAACATTAAAGCCTATTACTGATGTACAAAAAGCTGCTAAGTTTTTGTTTTTAATATCACGGTCTTTTGGAGGTAGAGGACAGACTTTTGGTACTGTAAAAAAATCATCAGGCGGAGCCACGAAGTCACATGCCAATTTATTATTGCGTATAGACTCTATTCATCAAAGATTAGACAAGGTTTTAATTGAACACAAGGACTTTGAAAAATTTATTCCCGAATATGACCACAAGGATGCTTTCTTTTATTGTGATCCGCCTTATACATCCGGTTGGGGTTATGATGTTGTAACAACAGGCGATTTTAACCATGATAAGTTAAGAAACTTACTTAAAAATATTGAAGGCAGGTTTTTACTATCCTATGATGATAGCCCTAAAGTCCGTGAGCTTTACAAAGGCTTTAAAATTATTGCTACAGAAAGGCAAAATGGGATAAACAACAGGACGCAAAAAAACAAAATTTTTAAAGAGTTATTAATCGCTAATTACCCTATTAAGGAGTTTTACCAAGGATGAGCGAGCCAATTGAGATAAAGATCGATGATGATGAGCTAAACAATTTGCTCAACAAATTATCTTCAAAAGCTGTCAATGCCGCTCCTTTAATGAAAAATATCGCAGGTATTTTAGAGTATTCCGTTGAAGAAAATTTTGAGCACGAAGGCAGGCCAAAGTGGGATAAGCTCTCAAATACAACGATAAAACAACGGAGTAAAAAAGGACGCTCGCCTGGCAAAATCCTTCAAATGCAAGGTGAGCTTGCTACATCCGTTACAAGTAGCTATGATTCAAACTCATCAGCTGTCGGCACAAACAAGGTTTATGCCGCTATACATCAGTTTGGCGGCTATGCCGGTCGAGCGAAGAAAGTTAGAGTTCAGGCACAGCCGTTTTTGAGCTTGGGGGATGAAGAGATTGATGAAATTAGGCGGGTTGTAGGCAGGTATCTTAATTTTTAGTATGTATAATTGAGAGGCGGGCTGAAATGATAAATATTTTATTTGAATATGCTGCTTAATTTGTTTAACAATTTTAACTAAATTAAATTGTTAACAATTTAAATCTTAAAAAAATAGTAATAAAAAGCCATAGGATAAAATGATTTTTTATAAATCAGTAAGCATAGGAATAAACAGACTTTTTAAACTACTATTATTAGGTAATTTTAATAAGAGTTTCTTTTAAAAATTTGAAATTAGTCTAAGTTCTTGCTACCCTATCAGTATATACTGATGGAGAGTGGAGAAGTTTATAAAATATGCACAAGCTTACGAAATCTATTTATTTTTTATACTTTGTTGATATATTGATTTTCATTTTAACTTTTTACTTTTTTAAATATTTATTTTTAATAGAGGTTAAAACTTTTATAATAACTACTTTATTGATGTCTACTATCTGGACTTATATCCTATGGCTGAAAACTCTCTATTTACCAAGAGAAATAAAATTTCATGAGAAAGCTTATTCAATTATAGAAGGTATTTCATTAGGGGTAATATCTGTAGGTGTCTTATTATTATATTTTAACTTTTCACAAACGTACTTCCTTTATCTTTTATTGTCAGCATTTGTAGTAAGTGGACTTATGCTAATCTGGAGGTACTGCTTTGATCGATACACAAAATCAATTAAGCCTTATAAAAATGTTTTAATACTAGGTGCTGGAGATGCTGGAGCTACAGTTATAAATCAAATTCATACGCATCCTCTATTAAAGTACAATATTATTGGCTTATTAGATAAAAGTGAAGAAGTACAGGATACTGAAGTTAATAGCAGTAAAGTCATAGGTAAACTAACAGATATTGATCAAATTGTAAAAAATAATAAAGTCGATATTTTAATATTATGTATAACAGGTAAAATTGAAAAAAAATCTTTAAAAGCAATATCAGATTGCATTTTAGAAAATAATTTAAGACTAATAAACTATGCTGACGCATATGAATTTATTTCTCAAAAAGTTCCGGTTTGCTCTAATTCAGTAGACTACTTTATAGATTTACTGGCAAATACAAAGAAACCTTTTTATAATTTGTTAAAAAGAATATTTGATATAGCATCAGCGTCCATTATAACAATAGCAACAGCTCCAATCATGTTAATTCTTGCTATCTCTATTAAAATACAAGATGGTGGTAATATTTTTTATCTTCAAAATCGTGTAGGTAAGGAAGGTAAAGAATTTAATATGTATAAATTTAGAACAATGATTGAAAAATCTGAAGAAAATGGTGCTGTCTGGGCATGTAACAATAATAAAGACCCAAGAGTTACTCCTATTGGAAAAATAGCAAGAAAGACAAGATTTGATGAGTTACCTCAGATGTTCAATATTATAAAAGGTGATATGAGTATTGTTGGACCACGACCGGAACGTCCGGAGTTTGTTAGGCTACTTACCAAAGAAGTTCCTTTTTATAATGAAAGGCATTGTATATTACCAGGCTGGACAGGTTGGGCTCAAATTATGTATCGTTATGGTGCATCGATAGAAGATGCAGCAGAGAAGTTAAGATATGACTATTACTATATTAAACATAGAAATATATTCTGGGATTTTAGTATATTGCTTAAAGCCGTATGCATGGCACTTAGTGGGAGACATGGGTAAAAATGAAATTTTCTGTATTAATGTCGGTTTATAAAAAAGAAAATCCTTTGTTTTTAATTGAAGCTTTAGATAGTGTTATAAATCAAACACTACAGCCAAATGAAATTGTTCTAGTAAAAGATGGGCCATTAACAGAAAAACTTGACCAAGTAATCAATGATTATAAAAAAAAATATTCTAATTTATTTAATATTATATGTTTAGAAACTAATCAAGGATTAGGTATAGCGCTCCAAAAAGGTGTTCTAAGCTGCAATTATGAATTAATTGCGAGAATGGATACCGATGATATTGCTAGGCAAGACCGATTTGAAAAACAAATAAATTATTTAAAAAATAATCCTGATATAGACATTTTAGGTTCTTCAATTACTGAATTTGATAATAATCCTGATCAAATTTTATCCAAAAGGATTGTTCCTACTAGTCATATAAGTATATTAAAATTTGCCCAACAAAGAAATCCAATGAATCATCAAACAGTAATATATAGAAAACAATGTGTTTTAAAAGCTGGAAATTATAAAGATTTTTTATGGTTTGAGGATTACTATTTATGGGGAAGAATGTTAAGTAAAAATTTTAAATTTGCTAATATTGATGAAATGCTAGTTAATGTTAGAGCTGGAAAAAGTATGCTTGCAAGAAGAAAGGGCTTGAAATATCTTAAACAAGAAATTTTATTGCAAAAGACATTTTTAGATATAAATTTTATATCTGTTAATATTTTTATAAAAAATATAACTTTCAAGTCATTACTTAGACTAAGTAATGATACGATAAGGAATTTTATTTATTCTAACTTTTTAAGAGCCTAATAACTTATATAATTAATGCTTTTATGGAGATAATATTTTAAAAGGCAAGAGCGGGAGATGTTCTACTAAATAAAAGAATAGTGAGTATGAACTTTATAAAGAGTTTTTAAAAATGCGATTTATTAACTATTTTAAGTTTACAAGCTTTATTTAAGATTAAAGGTGAATAGGGGTGAAAAGAAAAAATATTTTATATATTATATCTACTCTTGATAAAACAGGGCCTGTAAATGTTCTTTATGGTATAGTTAAACATTTAGATAGAGAGCAATTTAACCCAATAATAGTTACACTATCTAAAGAGACAAAAAATAGTGCTATTGATGATTTTAAAAAGTTAGGTATAAGAATACATTCTTTAAACTTAAACAGACTTCAAGGTTATTTGTTTGGAGGGTTTGCTTTAAAAAAAATAATACAAAAAATAGATCCAGATATTATTCACTCACAATGCTTTCGCTCTAACTTATTTTCAGCATTTTTTCTTAATTCATTTAATAGGTGTTCAACTGTTCATAGCAATTTCCCCGAAGATTTTATTATGGCTTATGGTTTCTTGTTAGGGAAACTTATGGAAATCATAAATTTAATCTCTTTAAAAAAAATTAAAAATAATATTTGTGTTTCAGAAAAATTATCAGACGTATTGAATGGAAAATTTACAAAATTAGATTTTTTATTTGTAAACAATGGCATTGATACTGAAAAATTTTTTCCTATTAAGGATAAAATAGAGCTTAGAAGAAAGCTTAAATTACCTCTCGATAAAAAACTTTTTATATGGGCAGGTGTATTTATTGATATAAAAGACCCGGTTACTTTTGCTAAAGCTATAAAAAAAGCTAATATTAGCAATGCATCATATGTATTTTCTGGAGAAGGTTTGTTGAAAAAAAATTGTGAAAAATATTTAGCAAACTTTGATAATGTTTTATTTACAGGGAACATAGATAATATTGATGAGTATTATAGGGCAAGTGACTATTTTGTTGCAACTTCTTTATCAGAAGGATTACCTATGGCTGCGATAGAAGCCATGGCTTCAGGATTACCTATTTTGACAAGCGATATTAATGCATATTCAATATTTTTTGAAAAATCAAACAATATTGGATTTAAATTTTCACCTCAAAACAGTGAAGATTTAAAAGAAAAATTAAAACAAATTTTTCAATTTGATTATGATAAAATGTCGCAAGAAGCAAGAAAGATAGTACTATATAACTTTTCTTCTTCTTCTATGTCTGAAAATTATCAAAAAATCTATATAGAAAATATTGAGAATAAAGGTATTATTTAATGTTAAACATTAAAAACATTAAAATTAAATTAAAAAAACATAAATTATCAAAAATTATTTCCTTAAATTATTTTTTTGCTTTTATATTAACTGTATTCAGCTTTTTTTCATTATATCAGTTTAAACCAATGATGCCTGTATATTATTTTTACATAATTTCTTTACTTGGATTTATATTTGTAATTATCAAAAAAACTAAACTTTACTTTACACCCAGTATACTTATTGGAATAATTTTTATTTTTTATGTTTTATCTACTTTATTGTTTCAAGAGACTGATTGGAAAAATGTAATACATACTGCAGCAGCTTGTTCTTATTTTGTTATAGGGGTTAATTTGCTTAGACTCTTAAACAAAAATCAAGTATGTACAGTAAGTAAAAGTCTATTAATACTTTCACTACTGTATATATCTGCTGAAACATATTGGAGATTAACGAATCCCACAATGAGTAGACTTAATGATACAGATATTTCTACAGTTAATGAAGATATTCGTTTTTATGCCTTTAAAATAAACTCTTTTATTGCTCTAGATTCAAATTTTGTTTCAATAATGACTGCTTCTATAACTACATTTGCATTTTATATGTATAGGCATATTGAAAAAAATTTTATATTCATTTCTTCTTTCTATTGGGGGGTAATACTTACTTTTTTAACTCTATCAAGAGCAGTTATTGCTTGTTTAATAATCTCAGGAATAGTACTGTACTTTTGGAGTTTATATAAAGAAAATATTAGTTTATTAGTAAAAAATTTAAAAATAAAATTAAGTGTTTTTATTTTTTCATCTATTGGAATATTAATTTTACTTATTGGTTTAATCTTAGGTTCTATATATTTTGAAAGTGATGGAAGTTTTCTTACTAAAATAGAATTGTTACAAGGCACATTCAATTATATTCAAAAAGCTTCATTATCAAAATTATTTTTAGGTGTAGGCTCAATAAATGAAAATATTGTAAAAAATTTAGATAGTGGTGCGCATAATATAATTTCCACATATTTATTATGGTACGGTCTAACTGGGCTAATACTAATTAGCACATTTTGGTTTTTGATTTTTAAAGAAACAAAAACTAAGGCAAAAATTATACTTTTGCCAATTATTTTATCTGGTTTTTCTTTAACAAATCCAGGATGTCATATATTTTATGCTGTTTTATCATTAATTTATTACTTTGAAAATTTACTTCCAAAAATAGAAAAATTAAAGGAGTTGAAATGCCAAAAGTCTCTGTGATTATACCAATATATAATACAGCTAAATATTTAGAAGAATGCTTAGATAGTGTTACTAGCCAAACATTAAATGATATTGAGGTTATTTTAATTAATGATGGTAGCTCTGATAATTCGGAGGAAATTTGTTTAAAATATAAAGAAAAATATCCAAATATTATCTATATTTCACAAAAAAATAAAGGGGAAGCAACTTCAAGAAATGTTGGATTAAATTCTGCAACAGGTAAGTACTTAACTTTTGTCGACTCAGATGATAAAATAAGTGCAAATTCAATAAAAACCTCCTATAAAATAGCTGAAGAAAGTAATAGCGATATAGTAATAACTTCTTTAAATATTCACAATCATTATAGTAAACTTGTTGAAGATTTTAGTTGGGTATGTTCTGCCCAAATGTTTCTCAAAAGAAGTTTCTTAGAATCCCATCCAAAAATAAAATTTATATCTGAGTTAAAATCAGGTCCTGATGCTATATTTTCACATGAAATTTTAGCTATTACCGATAGAATAGCTAAAAATCCTCATGCTGTTTATTTTTATAGAAGGCATGATAGCCAAATTTCTCATAACACAGAAGCTATTGCTGAAAAACTTTTATACAATATGCGCATTTGGTTTAAAGAGCTAGAAGAATTTTATACGAAAAATAATCTATGGAAAAAAAATGAAACTAAACTTATGAGTTTTTTATCTGAACACGTGATTTATCACTATTTGCATACCAAATGGAATAAAGAACAGAAGCAAGAAATTTTTGAATTATCACATAACTTTATAAAGAAAAATCAATTAAATATCAACACATTAAAAGTAAATAATTTGACTAAATGGACTTATTTGCAATTTTTAAAAAGTAATAAATATCAAGATTTTGAATTTTTGCTTTTTCTGTCTCATTTTAATATTAAGTTTAAAGCATGTATAAGAAAATTTAAAAATAAAGGACAGTATTTGTGAAAAAATTTTTAATAAAAATAAAGTTTACACTTAGAATTTTATTAAGATATACATTGGGAATCATATTTTGTTTAAATTTTACTAGAGATAAAAAATTATACATATTTGCAAATTATAACTTAACAAGTTTTGTATTTAATACAAAATTTTTGTATTTATTCTTAAATCAAACACCTCACTTAGGCATCACTCCTGTATGGATTACAGAGGATAAAAAAATAATTAAAGCTTTGAGAGATTTAGGTTATAAAGTTTACAAAAAAAATTCACTTAAGGCTATATATTATACACTTAGATCAAAATACTGGTTTGTAGATAATTACACAACAGACATTTCAAGAGCTTTTTCTTATGGTGCACAAATTATTAACCTTTGGCATGGTATCCCACTTAAAAAAATTGAATTTGATATAAAAAAAGAACATTGTAAATCCAATTGCAATCGCTTTGAGAAATTCCTTTTAAATGCTTTTTATCTAAAAAGTAATTATTACTCAGCCTGTGGTGATTATGATGCAAAAATATTCACCAGTGCCTTTTTAGTCGATAGGAAGCAGATAAAAATACTTGGATCTCCCAAGCTAGATGCTTTATTTGAAAGTAAAAAATTTAAACACTCTAACCTTTTTATGGAAAAGGATTTTGATAATATTTTGAACATTAAGAGTGCAGGCAAGAAATTACTTCTGTATGTCCCTACCTTTAGAGATACAGGCAGAGATATTTCTGGTTGGTTAAACTCTAATAAAATTAAAGAAAAATTAAAACAAAGTAATGCTATATTGATTTTTAAGTTACACCCTTGTGATAAAAGCATTATAAATATAGAATCTCAAGAACTATATCAGTTATCAAATACTACTGATTTATACGCTATACTAAAATATATGGACTGTTTAATTACAGATTATTCTTCTATTTACTTCGACTATCTATTATTAGATAGACAAATAATATTTTACCCTTTTGATTTAAAAGAATATATTACGCAAGATCGATCCTTATATGTAGACTATGATGAATACACTCCAGGTATAAAGGCTTATAATGAAGACGAGCTAACAAATGCTATACAGTGTACAATAAATGGAGAGGATAATTATAAACAGGCTCGTGCTAAGATAAGAAATGAAGTGTTCCTACATCAAGATGGAAATGCATGTGAAAGAATAGTTGAATTTGTTAAAAATTTAGATAAATAAGTTAGAATGGATTTTATAGAAAAAATTAAAACTATCGGCTCTGATAAAAAAAGATTGTTAGATAATTTTTTATCACTGGGAGCTTTGCAGGTTGCAAACTATGTAATACCTTTAATTACTTTACCTTATCTGGCTAGAGTATTAGGGGTAGAAAAATTTGGTCTTGTATTCTTTGCCTATGCCTTTTGTCAGTATTTCAATATACTTACAGATTTTGGATTTAATTTATCTGCAGTAAGAGAAATAGCTGTTAATAGAGAAAATCCAGAAAAAACTTCGGAAATATTTAGTTCTGTAATCATTGTTAAAGGAGCTTTATTGATAATAAGCTTTTTAATTCTATCATTAGTTGTGCTTTCTGTTGATAAATTTAGATCAGAAATGCTTGTGTATTTCTTTACTTTTATTATGGTATTAGGCAATGCTCTTTATCCTGTCTGGTTTTTTCAAGGAATCGAAAGAATGAAGTATATTACATTTTTAAATATTACTTCAAAATTAATATTCTTAGTTTTGATTTTCATTATGGTAAAAGCTTCTTCTGACTACATACTAGTTCCAGTGTTAAACTCTTTAGGGTTTCTTATATCTGGTATTATTGGACTCTTTATAGCTTTAAAAAAGTTTAAAATAAAGCTATACTTGCCAAACTTTAAAACTATTTATAAATACTTTAAGCATAGCTCAGAATTTTTTCTTTCAAGGGTTTCAGTTTCGTTATATACCTGTAGCAATGTTTTTGTGTTAGGTATATTATCTACCAACCAAATGGCTGGTCTATATGTAGCAGCAGAAAAGCTTTATCAAGCTTTTCAAAATATATATTTTCCTCTTAACAGTACTCTATATCCTTATATGTCCAAAGAAAAAAATATAAAATTTTATAAAAAATTATTTTTCATTGCAACAGTTTTAAACTTGGTAGTAACATCAAGTATATTTATCTTCGCTGAAAATATTATTATTTTATTTTATGGAAATGAAATGATAAAAAGTGTTGAGCTATTAAGAATATTTGCAATAACTCTAAGTTTTCTTGTTCCTTCTATTTTATTAGGGTATCCGTTTTTGGCAGCATTAGGACATTCAAAACAAGCAAATAATAGTGTAATTATTGGATCTTGTATGCATGTTTTGGGTATAATAATATTAATCTTATTATCAAAGGTAAATATTTATAATCTCTGTATTATGGTTTTAATAACAGAATTTTTAGTTTTTAGTATAAGATGTTTAGCAGTAAAAAAATATAAGTTGTGGAGTACTAAATGAAAGCAATAATCTTAGCCGCTGGAGTAGGAAGCAGATTGAATCCGTTGACTAATAATAAACCTAAATGTTTAGTTAATGTAGCTGGTAGCCCAATATTAAGTTATCAGTTAAAAGCTTTTATAAAGGCTGGTATAAAAAATATAAATATTCTTGTGGGATATAAAGGAGAGCAGGTTGTTTCTTTTGTTAAAGAATTTAAAAAAGATTTCTCCGAGGTCAATATAAATGTAATAAAAAACGAAGTTTTTGATAAAACAAATAATATGTATTCTTTATTTCTTGCAAAAGATAAGCTTAAAGGTGAAGAATTTTGTTTAATTAATGGAGATGTTGCAATAGACACTGAAATAGTTACTGAAATAGTAAACAACCCTAAAAAAGATTTAATTGCTGTTGAAAAAGGTTCCTATAACGAAGAATCAATGAAAGTAGTCGTTAATGCTAATAATGAAATAATTGATATTAGTAAACAAATTCAAAAAAGTGACGCTTGGGGAAATTCTATTGATTTATATAAATTTTCAAAAGAAAGCTCCCAAATACTATTTGATGAAGCAGAAAGAATAATAGTACAAAATAAAAATCTCAATGAATGGACTGAGGTTGCCATACAAAGGCTTTTACAAAATAAAAAATTAATAACACATCCATTTGATATTATGAATAAAAAATGGGTAGAAATTGATAATTATGACGACTTAGCCCTTGCTGATAAAATTTTTTCTGAATTTGACAGGTCATTAAAATCAAAAAAAATAGTCTTTATTGACTTAGATGGAACAGTGTACTTGGGGGGTCAGAGTATACCTGGAGCAGATAAGTTTGTAGAGTATTTAAATAATAATGATATTCAATATTACTTTTTTTCAAATAATTCATCTAAATCTAAGCAAGGTTATGCAGAAAAGCTTAAAAAGTATAATATACAAACTACCTCCGATAAAATTATTTTATCTACAGATGGTTTAATAAGATATTTACTAAAAAATAATTTAAAAAATACTTATGTAATGGGTACAAGTGCAATGAAGAATTATTTATCCCAAAATGACATAATTGTTAATTCCCAAAGCCCTGAGCTAGTAATCATAGGCTATGATACAGAATTAACGTATGACAAGCTAAAGCAAGCTTGTATTCATATAAATAATGGGATTGAATTTGTCGCCACTCACTCGGATGTAGTGTGTCCAACTTCTGAAGGGAATATTCCTGATATAGGATCTTTTATCAATATGATTAAAACTACAACAAGTAAAGAACCCAAAAAAGTTTTTGGCAAACCAAACAAAGAAATGCTAGAATTTATTTTATTAAATGATAAAGTATCTCCTTCTGATGTTGTTCTAATAGGAGATAGAATGTATACAGACGGAGCTTTGTCAACAAATATTAATTGTGACTTTATCTGTGTTTTAAGCGGAGAAACAAAAAGGGAAGAGGTAGAAAATATAGCTACTGCTCCAACTTTAATAGCTAAAAATCTATTAGACATAATAAAATAAAAGGGTTAAAAATGAAAATAGCAGTAATTGGTAGTGGAAGTTTTGGAACCGCTATATCTCAATCATTAGCTACACAAGTAGAAAATGTATTTTTATTTGCCAAAAGACAAAATGTTATAGATGACATTAATAATAATTCTTTAAATAGAGAGTATTTTACTAATATAAAGCTTGAATCAAATATAAAAGCTTTGTCCTTTGACTGTATTGATAAAATTTCTGAAGTTGATATTGTTATACTGGCTGTTCCCTCAGGCGTAACCCGAGAAGTTGCATACAATTTAAAAGAATTACTAAAAGATAAATATATCATATCTACAGCAAAAGGCCTAGAATATCCTTCACTAAAAACTATGACAGAGGTTATAAAAGAAGAAACAAATAGTGAAACTGTTTTTAGCTTCTCTGGTCCAACGTTTGCGGATGAATTGATAGCAGGAAATTTATCAGCTGCAACCCTTGGCTGTAAGGATGAAAAATTTTTTTATGACTATAAAAAAATAATACCCCAAAATATTCTTCTTGATTATTCTTTTGATACTAAATCAGTTGAACTGTGTGGAGTATTAAAAAATATTTATGCAATAGCAACTGGTATTTGGGATTCAATTCATACAAGTAATAATGAACATTTTATGTTTTTAAATTTGTGTTTTAAAGAAATGAATATGATATTAGAAAAAATTTCATATGATTCAATGTTAATAACAAAATTTTGTTGCTTTGGCGATTTTAATTTAACTTCTAATGTTGATAAGAGTCGGAATAGAACTCTAGGATTAATGATAGGTAAAAATATAATCTCTATCAGTAGTATATCTTCAAATATTGTTCTAGAAGGAACAAAATCAATAAAAGGAATAAATCAAATGGTAAAAGATTTAGAAATAAATACACCTATTATTAATTTTGTTAATGAAGTTTTAGGAGATAATTCAAATATAAATATTTCTATTCTTAATTTATTAAATAAAATAAAAGATTTAGATGCTAAAAATAGTACCAAAGGGAGAGAGTATGCAAAATTGTCAACAATATGATAACGATGAAATAACAATAGACTTAAAAAAAATATTAAATATATTATTATCAAGAAAAAAAATAATGGCAGCGAATCTTATTATAATTATGTGCTTTTTTGGACTTTTAACGTTCATATTGCCAAAAAAATATAAAACAGATGCCAAGCTATACATCAACAGTGCGAGTAGTACAAACTTAATGGAATTAAATCCTTATCTACTTGGAGAAATTGGTGGTGGATCATCAGGTGGAGGAATATCAAAATTTTTAGGAGGAGGAAGCAACCTTAAAAATGAAATCGAAATAATCCAATCGCCACTTGTAATGGATGAAGTAATTAAGGAGAATGGGTTAAGATATAAAAAGGGACGAAAAGAAGGACAACTTTTATCAACAGCAGACTTTTTGGAAAAAAATATTTCAATTTCAGATTCGAAAGATACCAATATTATTAGTATTTCATATAAGGCAAAAGATCCCAAGCTAGCCTATAATGTAGTAAATTCAATAATTAAGCATTACAAGAACGTCAAACAGCTTCTTAATGTGGATAAAACAGAAAAAGATATAGACTTTCTCCTTAATGCTTATAACAAGACAGAGAAAGACCTTAATTCACAAATAGATGTATTAAAATCCAGCGATGCAAAGATATATAATAGCGTAGAAGGAATGGGGAATGTTAATCTTGTAGAGAG
>JANQFW010000126.1 GCA_028277625.1 Candidatus Gastranaerophilales bacterium
GAATAATTGCAGAATTGAAAAAAAAGAATGGCGTAGCAAATATAATAGCTATGTTGTTTATGACTACGAGCCATTCTGCTCTGATGGATTTGAAATTAATCTTACACTTTCATCTATCTCTGACAACCATTTAAAGTTTATTCAATTCCTGTATGACGACAAGTTAAAAACTATTGAGTACCTAAAAACCTGTCTTGCTGTATAGAAGATTAATAAAAGAGTCTGTGCTAAATAGACTCTTTTATTTAGGTCTTTATGATTTAATCTATTCGGTAATAATATACTTTTTTCTAGCCTTTTTTAGTTATTCACAAAATTTTTATTTATAAATTTATTATAATAATAGCTTACTTGCTGAACTTTTTTAATTAGTGATTTGTTATTTGCCAGAACAAATCATATTTTAAGTTTATTTTGTTTTGTGTGTTATCTTTTGCTGTGCTTGTATACCTTGTTCTGTCAAGGAGGTAACTTCAAATATTTTTATGGGTTCTTGCCTTCCTCTGAGGATTTTTTCTCCTATATAGTTTACATTTATAAACTCACTTACCTGATTATAGGTAGTTTCTGTAATCATTATTTTTACATTATAATCTTTTGTTAGTTTTTCAACTCTTTGGGCAATGTTTACATTATCACCAATAACAGTATAGTCAACAAGCCTGTGGGATCCGATTTGACCTACAATCATATCTCCAGAATTTATGCCAATTCCTACACTAATTGCTTTCTGCCCATTAGCTTCCCACTTTTTATTTAATTTTTCAAGAGTACCTTGCATGTCTATTGCGCTTAGCACACACAAAAGAGCGTGATCTTTTAAGTATAAGGGATCTCCATAAAATGCCATGATTGCATCGCCCATAAATTTGTCTAATGTTCCGTTGTATTTTAGGATAACTTCGACCATTTCTGTTAAATACTCGTTTAATTGAGTAATTAGCTCTTGTACAGGAGTATTCTCGGTTAGAGTAGTAAAATCTCGTATATCAGAAAACATTACTGACATATTTTTTCTTTGTCCCTCACTGTTAATAGATTTAGGTTCTTTTAACAGTTTGTGAAGAACCTGTGGTGATACAAATTTTTCGAAAAGACCTTCTACCTGCTGCTTTGCTGTTTTTTCCAAGTTCATTTTAAACAAATAAGTTGTAATAGCTGTTAAAGTAATAAAAATAGTCGGATATGTCATATTTATCCAGATTCTCATCCAAGGATGTATAAACATCAAAACAGATAAGAACAAAAATAAAAATAAAATCAACAAAAACCACACAAAGCTAAGAAAATAATGTTTTGTTTTGATATTAAAATAACCAACTAGAAAGCAAAAAAGTACTATTACTGAAAGATTTAGCAAAAAGGATGCTGGTTTTACAAATTTTTTGGATCTTGGACCTTTAACCTCAGTGTCATTAAATAAATTATCTATTACTGTTGTAATGATTTCAGGACCTGGGTATATCATATCCATTGGAGTTGGATGCAAATCTGTGCCTGCTGATGTTTGACCAATAACAATGATTTTATCTTCAAATACCTCGGGTGGTAGGTAATCACTTTTGTTTATACTTTTTATAATCTTTTTATTGTAAGCATCACTTAAAAGAACTTTACCTATTGAGAATGTGGGGTATGTACCGGCTTTGCCATGCCAATTTATCAGAAAACGCCCTTTATTATCTATAGGAATTTCTCTTCTTCCTATTATTATTTTATTTTTCTTTATTTTTATATTTTCTTTTTCTTCTTTACTTATTAATGAAAGAACTGCAGCTAAAGGCAAAGATGGAACATAATATGTTTTATCTTTTGTTACAAGACGATATAGGGGTATATGATACCTTGCAATCATATTTTCGCCTTGCTCAAGGTTTATAACTCCAATTTTATTTACATTGTTTAATAGCTCTTGGTATATAGAGCTGTAAGAATAAAATGAAATGCTATCTAGTAGTGTTTTAATATCTTTATCATTAGATTCTACTAAGTGAGTATCATCTATTGATAAAAATAAAGATTTATTTTTTGGAATTTTAGTATTAAACCCGAGTGATTGTATTATTATTTCGTCTATTTGCTTGTTATTATATTTTAATAACATTTTAGCCAATTTATTCTGAGCATTTGAGTATTCAGAACTTTGAGTTCTACTGGATTTTGTATCTTTAAATAAGTCTAATCTATGCGCATAAAGTGCTATACCAATAATAACATTCAAATCTTTTACAGATTCTGCAAAAAAGTGATCAGACTCTTCATTGGCTTTGCTTATGCCTTCTTTGTTTTCAAATTTTATATCAAAGATTATAGCTTTAGGATTTCCTTTGTTTATATAGTGAACAATGTCCCCCCATACTTTTCTGGGCCACGGCCAGCGGCCAATATTTAAATCATTACCATAGCTTAATATTTCTGAAGTGTAATCGTCAGCAGTTAATAAAATAATATTAGACTCTTCTGCATTTGCCCTGCTTTTAAAAGGTCCTTTGTCTGTTGCTAGTTTTGATCTCCAGTCATATGTGATAAGTTCAATACTATTCAATAAGCCGCTTAAGCTTTCGCTTAACTTATGAGCCCCAAAATTCCAAATTAGCATAAGCAGTATGATGCTCAATACGATGAAGCTGATTTTATATAGTCCTTTTTTATTCATTTTACAACCCTTTTCACTCGGGTGAAGATTATCACCTTTTTATTTAAATGCTATAAGCTTTAAATATATTTTTAGTTTACAACATCCATTGTTTTTTTTGCTAATCAAAAAAATGTATTTTTACTGATAGCAATAGTTTTTTCTTATTTAGCAGCTACAAGCTTTAATTTATTTTAAATTTACTTGGAAATATTGAAATTTAATATAGCATTATCGCGCTTTATAATCTGAGCTGCTCAATATTTTTTAATAAAAAAAAACAGGTATAGTAAACTTTTTAGCAATTTTGCTTATTGACATACATTTAAGGAGTAGTATATTTTATATTTTTTAAATAATATAAAAATTAATAAGATGAAGACAAAAAAGAGTTTGTTTAAATAAAATGATAAATGTATTTGAGATAACAGAGATTATAGGCATTATTTCGTTTGCATTCAGTGGATTTCTTATTGGAATCCGTGAAAAGTGTGATATTTTAGGTGTTACAATACTAGCTGTCTTAACCGCATTGGGTGGTGGGATTATTAGAGATGTTCTTGTTAATCAGCTGCCTTACTCTATAACTAATTTGTTGCCTGTAAGTTTGGTCTTAGGTGTTGTTATTTTAGGCTTTATTTTTAAGCTTTACAGAAAGTCAGATCTTGATGAAAGAAAGTTTTTTGTAGTAACGGATTCAATTGGACTTGTATCATTTAGCATAACAGGCGCGTTGGTTGGCTTAAAAAGTGATATAAATGTCTTTGGCGTAATTATACTTGCCTTTTTTACTGCAGTTGGTGGAGGTATTATTAGGGATGTTATGATTAATCAAGTCACTTTTATTTTAAAAAAGCAATTTTACGGCACTGTACCTATTATAATAGGCGTTTTATTGTATGATTTGCATTTATTTGAGCTGATTAATCCGTATACACTATCATTAATCTTTCTTGTAGGCTTATTTTTAAGACTATATGTATATTTTAAAAATATTAATCTTCCTGTTTTTGAATAAAAAAAAATTCATAATTAAAAGACTGCCCTGATATTAGGCAGTCTTAAATGGGTTGTAATAGGAGAATGCAGGTTAGCTTCCGCTACCAAAGAACTGTTTAACCAGCCATCCTCCTGCTAATGCTGCAGTGCCATAGATAGCAGCTTTGCCACATCCACTTGTAGTTATTGAATTTACGCCTCTTGATATGGCACCACCTGAAACACCATTTGCAATTGCTCCACCAACGGCTACTCCGCCTGCATTTAATAAAGTGTTGTCAAAAATACTTCTTCTAGGACTTGAGTAAGATCCGTAACTTGTTCCATAACCGCCATAACCGCCATAGCCACCGTAACTGCCATAACCACCATAACATGATTGATCCATACCATAACCGTACATTTGTATCCTCCTCTATTTTTCCCTTTTAAAACATATTTAATAAACTATTAATTGCTTAAATATCTATTAATAATTTTATGCTTCAATCAAGGAATGAATACTTAATCACAGATTGATTTAGATTTAGTATACTATGTTTTTACACACTTTTATTTAGTATTCTTCCTTAAACACATTCCTTTATTTCCACTTTTATCCTTCCTGTATATATAAAAACAAAATAAAAACAAAAATTGCGTTTATTTATGAAATTTTAAATTTAAAATCACCAAGTGTAGATTTGCAAAACTTGTGAACAGAAGGCGATAACGAAATTACTACAAGGTAAGAAAAGATAAGAATAGGATAGATTTTTATCCCATTACAGATAATGCTGTACCAACTGTGGGAACAGGATTAACTTTTACTTTTCCTGATTTTTTTTTAATACGTAGATGTTTTACTTTTAGTCCTGCAGGGGTATACCTTGCTCTTAATGCCCTTTTAACTTTTTCCTGGTAACTATCAGCTAATTTGGTTTTATCGGTTTTGGATTGGCTAGTTTGATCTATTGCACCAATATTTTTTTATTTGATGTCCTGTCAAGGTATTGATTTTTAGTAGACTCTATTTGCTCAGAAGTAGGATTTTTCACTAGTTTTAGCTGATCATTTTCGTCTATTTGCAAGTGTCCCTCTGCAGCATATAATAATCTTTTTGTTACTTCTTTTACATAGTTAATTGGCCTACCTTCGTCATCTTCTACCTCTTCGTTGATGAGTTCTTTTAGTGATTGATTTATATATTCTACAATTTCTGGATGGCTCATTAAGTAATCTTCAAAAGGTATATTTGCCCTAGCTTTATTGTGCTTTTTGCAAACCATTAAAAAATTGGCAGTTTCGTCTGGGCCTCCCATGCAATTCAAAATAATATGCTCAGCAGTAGCTTTATGTTCTTTATTAAACTCTTCTCCCCCATAGGCGCAATGATATGTTTTATTTGGGGTCTCATTATTATTTATTTTATCTTTTAAGTTGCTATCATATCCAAAGCTAATATGGGATTTTACATATAAATTTCTATTTATCATATTTCAACTTCCGCCTCTTTTTATTCTCTTTCAATTGCATTTATTTTAAATGAAATACGATAAAAATTTTTGTTTACAGCATTAATTTTTAAATTTTTAACAAATTTAGCTTATGAGCAGTGTAAAAAGAAGATTTTTTCGTATAGACAAAATAATCAACAACTACAGCTTGTAAGATTAATATATTTTTGTTACAAATCAATATGTAAATAAATTTCTGTTTGGGAGGCACAATGGACGCTTTAAAGGTAATATTTTCCAGAAGAAGTGTAAGAAAATACCATAGCGATAAAGTATCTGACGATGATATAAATATTTTAATAAAAGCAGCAATGCACGCGCCGTCTGCCGGCAACCAAAGAGCCTGGCACTTTGTTGTAATCAAAGATAGAGAAATTCTTGATGCAGTACCGGATTTTCATCCGCATGCCAAGTTTTTGAAAGATATATCTACAGCTGTACTAATTTGTGTGGACTTAGACTTAGAGCTTGAAAGATTTAAAAACTATTGGGCTATAGATAGTGCGGCTGCTACACAAAATATGCTTTTGGCAGCACATGCCCAGGGCTTAGGAGCTTGCTGGATAGGAATTTATCCTAGAGAGCATAGAATAGAAAAGCTAAAAGAGATATTAAACCTTCCTGAAAGCGTATTGCCATTCTCTCTTGTTTCTGTAGGCTACGCAGCGGAAGATAAGCCCGAAGAAGACTTCTTTGTAAAAGAAAGAATACATTACGACAAATGGTAGTAGACTAACTAATAAAAGAGTCATCTAAAACTAGTTTTGAGCCAGAATAAATAAATTGATTTCATTTATGACTAGTGATAGACTAGATTAGGATGCGTTTTAAAAGTTTAAAAACAGTTTTAATTGGAGTGTTAAGTATGCCTGATGATAAGGTGGTAGAAGGCAAGAAAAAATCCAAATCCGTGGATTTTTTGCATGCAATAGTTGATGAAGATTTAAAAACCAATAAATACAGTGGAAAAGTAATTACAAGATTTCCCCCAGAGCCAAATGGCTTTTTACATATAGGTCACGCAAAGTCTATATGTATAAACTTTGGTATTGCAAATGACTACGAAGGTGGAATTTGTCATTTACGCTTTGATGATACAGACCCCACAAAAGAAGATTTTAAATATGTTGATTCTATCAAGCAAGATGTGCGCTGGTTAGGATTTGACTGGTACGATAAATTATTCTTTGCGTCTGACTACTACCAAAAGCTTTATGAGTATGCGATTGTGCTTATTGAAAAAGGCTTGGCATATGTATGCAGCCTTAATGAAGATAAAATAAGAGAATACAGAGGTACTATAACTGAACCAGGCAAAGAAAGTCCTTATAGAAACCGCTCAGTAGAAGAAAATTTAAAACTGTTCAAACAAATGAAAAACGGTGATTTTAAAGACGGCGAACATGTTTTGCGCGCAAAAATTGATATGACATCAGCTAATATGAAAATGAGAGATCCTCTTTTATATAGAATAAGACATGATTCACACTATCGAACTGGGGACGAGTGGTGTTTATACCCAATGTATGATTTTGCGCATTGTTTATCAGACGCAATGGAATGCATTACTCATTCTATATGCACCTTAGAATTTGAAAATAATAGAGAACTTTATGATTGGGTTTTGGAAGCTGTTGAGTTTCCTAAGCCTAGACCTAAACAGTATGAGTTTGCTCGTTTAAATTTAAATTATACAGTAATGAGTAAGCGAAAACTGCTTTATCTTGTGGAAAGTGGCTTGGTAGATGGCTGGGATGATCCAAGGCTACCTACTATTTCGGGTTTAAGACGAAGAGGGGTTAGCCCTGAAGCCATAAAGAATTTTTGCAACAGTATTGGTGTTGCAAAAAGCAACAGTATAGTAGATATGGCACAGTTAGAATTTTGCATTAGAGATGATTTAAATACCAAAGTTCCGAGAGTTCTTTGTGTATTAAATCCATTAAAAGTTGTAATAGAAAATTATCCTGAAGATAAAGAAGAAATACTTGACGCGCCTTATTATCCACATGATGTGCCTAAAGAAGGCTCACGAGCAGTACCATTTGCCAGAGAAATTTATATAGAAAAAGAAGATTTTAATGAGAATCCGCCTAAAGGATTTTATCGACTTGCGCCAGGCAAAGAAGTCAGACTAAGGCATGCTTATCTAATCAAATGCGAAAAAGTTATTAAAGATCTAAATACCGGTGAAATTACAGAGTTACGCTGTAGTTATGATCCTGCATCCAAAAGTGGAGCTGACACTAGTGGCAAGAAGGTAAAAGGGACTATTCATTGGGCGAGCAAAAAACATGCTAAACCCGTTGAAGTTAGGCTATATGACCGTTTATTTAACGTAGAGCATCCAGGCGATAATATAGAAAAAGATATGAATCCTGATTCTTTAAAAGTTTTGAAAACGTCCTTTGTAGAGCCTGCTGTTGCTGATTTTGCACCTAGTAGCAGTTTTCAATTTGAAAGACAGGGCTATTTTTATTTAGACCCTATCTCAACTACTAAGGAAAAATTAGTATTCAATAGAACTGTTTCTCTTAAGGATTCTTGGGCAAGGTCTGTAAAGCAGAAAGAACGCAAGTTGCCTGAGCTAAAAAAAGAATCTAAAAAAACTCCTGTAAAACAACCACAGCAACAAAAGGTAGAAAATAGCTTTACTCAAAGCATAGAAGATATGAGTTCTGTTGAGCTTAAGCGATTTAAAAAATATAAAAATGAGCTAAATGTGCCTAATGATAATGCTGCAATAATCGCAAAAGATAAGTTTTTAACTAATCTTTTTGAAGAATCAATTGCTGTATATAACAATGGAGCTTCTATATCTAACTGGATTGTTAATGATATTCTTAGGGAGTTAAAAGATAATGACAATAAAAAATTATTATTTGATGGTAAACAGTTGGCAGATTTGGCATGTATCGTTGATAAAGAAGAGATTTCTAATAAAATAGGAAAAGATATTCTTGATATAATGCTCAAGCAAGGTGGAAGCCCACTTGATATTATAGAAAAACAAAACTTGAAGCAACTAAATGATCCAAAAGAAATTGAGCCTGTAGTTGAGCAAGTTATAAAAGAAAATCCTGATAATTTAGCAAAGTACAAATCTGGCAGGACAAACCTTTTAGGATTTTTTGTTGGACAAGTGATAAAAAAAACTGCTGGCAAGGCTAATCCTAAAATAACTAATCGGATTGTACAAAAGAAATTAAGTGAATAATTTTATATTAGTAATAATTTTATTAGTTTTATAGTATATACTTTATTTTATTTTTATATATTTTTTAATTACTTAGATTGTAGGATATAAGAGTATTTCATTCTGCATATCTGAGTAAAAATTTATATTTGTTTAAATAAAGTAAGCAATATTTTATTGGTTCTAAACTTTATATATATATAACAAAAAGCAATAGCTAACAGGTATTTAGGAGTAGAGCCATGATGGATGTTGGAATTCAAAAATCAGTATCAAAGCAAAGTAGTAACACAACTAAGTTCGAAATTTATGTAGACACAAAACTTCCACAATCAGAAATAACAAGAAAAGCAGACCTAAGTTACGATTTAAATGTAGTATTAAGTAAATTAGGTGTTGAAATAGAAGAATAGATCAATCATCTTAAAAAGGTCACACGGTTGCAGCTATGAGCGACAGAATAAAATAAAGTAGCCTAAAAAAATCAATTAATCTTGGAATCTATGAGAAAAGCAAAAGAAAAAAAGAAAAACTGAATAAGCAATCCTTTTTGAAGGAATTTATATATAGCAGGACAGACAGATATGTCCTGCAATTTGTCTTTTAGTAGGCATAGGCACAAAAAAATACCCCTATAGTAGAGGCATTTTAGTTATTATAAATATATTATTTTATTTTTATGCAATTATGCAATTTCACCTTTTGGCTGATTCTGTGGCAAATGAAGCAATTCCGCTGCATTACCGCCTTTTTCTACCATTTCAGGTGTTACATTAAATAATTCTATGTCATCCCTGGATGGAATTTCGTACATAAGCTCCAGCATTAATTCTTCTACAATTGATCTTAATGCCCTTGCTCCGGTTTTACGTTTCATTGCTTCTTGAGCGATTAATTTTATAGATTCTTCCTCAAAGTCAAGTTTGACGCCATCCATCTCTAGTAATTGTTTATATTGTTTGATTATTGCATTTTTTGGTTCGGTTAAAATCTTGACTAAAGCTTCTTCATCTAATGGGTCAAGAACAGCATAAACTGGAACTCTACCAATAAATTCTGGTATTAAGCCAAACTTAAGCAGATCTTCCGGTACCATTTGCTTAAGCATTTTGGCAGCTTGAATTTCTCTTTCATAAGCAGCTTTTGGTCCTGACGCACCAAAGCCAACAAGCTTGCCTGTACCTGCTCTTCCTTCAACTATTTTCTCTAGACCAACAAACGCTCCACCAACAATAAAAAGTATATTGCTTGTGTCAATTTGTATAAACTCTTGATGTGGATGCTTTCTGCCTCCTTGCGGAGGAACATTTGCAACAGTACCTTCTATCATTTTTAGAAGTGCTTGCTGAACGCCTTCACCACTTACATCTCGAGTTATACTCGGATTTTCTGATTTTCTGGCTATTTTGTCGATTTCATCAATGTATATAATGCCTCTTTCTGCTCTGGCAGCATCATATTCGGCATTTTGATACAGTCTTAGTAGTATATTTTCAACGTCATCACCAACATAACCAGCTTCCGTAAGTGTAGTGGCATCCGCAACTGCAAATGGAACATCCAACAACTTAGCAAGAGTTTGAGCCAATAGTGTCTTACCACTTCCTGTTGGACCTATCAAGAGAATATTGCTTTTTTGTATCTCTACACTATCAGAGTTTTCTTGAGTATTAATGCTTGCATTATGGTTTATTCTCTTGTAGTGATTATATACGGCTACAGCAAGTTGCTTTTTTGCGTCATATTGCCCTACAATATGTTGATCTAAATAATCCTTAATTTGATGAGGTTTAGGAATATCTGTTAATTTTGGAGCTTCTAAAGTTTCACCTTCGCTCTCTTTAGTTTCGAATAATTCTTCGTCCAAAATTTCATTACATAGATCAACACACTCATCGCAGATATATACATCAGGACCGGCGATTAATTTTTTCACCTGATCTTGTGTTTTTCCGCAAAATGAGCATTTTAAGCGGCTGTCATCATGTTTAGCCATAAATAAATCTCTCCTAATTTAAAAAGTTTCTGATTGTTCTTCTTTATCAATTTTTGTTATCACTTTATCAATCATACCATAATCAACAGCCTCTGCAGGTGTCATGATGTAATCTCTGTCAGTGTCTTTTTCAATCTTTTTGATAGATTGACCTGTGTGACCTGCCATGAGTTCATTTAATGTTCTCTTTATTCTGCCAATTTCTTCAGCCTGAATTTGAATATCAGTTGCCTGCCCTTGAGCACCGCCTAATGGTTGGTGAATAAGTATTCTTGAGTGAGGTAGAGCCATACGTTTTCCTGGTGTGCCGGCTGCTAATAAGAATGCTCCCATGCTTGCGGCTTGACCAAGACAAATTGTGTTTACGTCTGCTCTTATATGCTGAATAGTATCATATATTGCTAATCCTGCAGTTACACTACCTCCGGGACTATTAATATATAACATAATATCTTTTTCTGGATTTTCTGAATCCAAAAGCAATAATTGAGCAACAATTAAATTTGCTACCATATCATCAACTTGAGTACCTAAGAATATAATTCTTTCTCTGAGTAATCTTGAAAAGATATCAAAGGATCTCTCGCCTCTACTTGATTGTTCTACTACTACAGGAACAAATCCCATGTTTACATCCTCTCTAATTAATTCAAAACCTATATCATTACCTATATCATTCTATTCATTATTGCTTTCATTCTCTTGAGGAACATCATCAATATATTTGATTTCGTTATTTTCAACTAAAAAGTCTACTACTTTTTGCCCCATTATTTGTTGAGAAAGAGTTTGAGCTAAATCTGGATTTTGAGAAATATGTTTAAATACTGATTCCTCATCCGTATTATAGAGGGTTGACAAATCTTTTACTCTATCCACGAAATCATTATCTTTTAATTGAAGATTTTCCTCTTTTGCAATAGCTCCTAACACCAAGCTTGTTTTTACTCGCTTGGAAGCTTCGTCCCTAAGGTTATTCCACATTGATTCATGACCTTGAGTTTCCAAAACTTGTTCCCAAGATATGCCTTGACTTTTTAGTTTTGATTGAACCTCTTCTAAAAGAACTCTAGCTTCTTTATTTATCATAGAATCAGGAATTTCAACTTCTGTTTGGTCAATTATTTTTGTTAGTACAGCTTGCTCTGCTCTGCTTTCATTTTCTGTAGTTTTAGATTTATCAAGATAAGATTTTAAATCTTCCTTTAATTCATCTATACTTTGAAACGGTCCAAGCTTTTGAGCCAGCTCATCATTAACTTCTGGGACTATTTTTTGTTTCATTTCATTTACTTTAATTTCAAACTTTGCTTCTTTTCCACAAAGCTCTGAATCAAAATAATCATCAGGGAACTTAACATCTATAATAAATTCATCACCAACATTTTTGCCAACAATCTGCTCTGCAAACCCTTGGATAAAATTGCTGTTACCTAAGTCTAGTTGATGACTTTTAGCAGAGCCACCTTTTATTGGTTCACCATCGATGGTTCCATTATAATCAATAATAACTATATCCTTATCTGTTGCTGGTCTGCCTACTATTGGCTCTAGCTTTGAAAACTTTTCTGATAAAGCTTTTAATTCTTTTTCTAAAGAATCTTCAGGGTGTTCAAACTTTGGAACATCAATCTGTAAATTTTTATATTGAGTTAATTTAACATCTGGCTTTAGCTCTAATTTTGCTTTAACGCTAAGAGGTGTACCCAGTTGAAGCTTAAATGATTCAACAAAGGGCTCTGTTGCTAAGTCAAATTGGTGTTCACTTATTGTATCTGCGAACACGTTTGGTAGTAACCTGTCTAAAATTTCTTTTTGAATTTTTTCAGGACCAACATATTTTTCTACAATAGCTCTTGGTGCTTTACCTTTTCTAAAACCAGGAATATTCATTCTTTCACTGATTTTTCTGCAAGCTTTGCTGTACTCTTGTGCAACAATATCTGCATCGATTTCAATGTCTAATTCAACGATATTTTTTTCTTGTTTTACTACGTCTACTTTCATTTTCTCTACTCTATCTATTATCTACTTACTTATATATTATACTTTATCTGTTTAGTTAAATTATTATAGTTAACTAGCATACTAGGATTCAGCATTAAATAATTTTGGAGCATTGCTATCTTTTTATAGTTTCTATCTGCCAAGGTTAGATAAACCTGTATATCATTTAGTGATTCAAATTTTTCCAATACAAAATACCAGTACAAATAATATTATAACCAAAACATTACAATTTCAAATAAATTATTTTCAATTATATTTTATTTTAAAATAGCTGTTCAATAACTTATTTTACTGTTTATATTAGATTTAGATGAAAATAAAAAGCCTTTTTAAAGCATGCAGATTTTTGTTAATAATCTGAAAAACATTTAAGTGCGTTTAAGTCTTTTAAATATAAAAAAGCGGGAAACGAGGCTCGAACTCGCGATCTCCTCCTTGGCAAGGAGGCGTTCTACCACTGAACTATTCCCGCAATTTTTTTACTGCTCATCAATTAAATTTCAGATTACTCTTTTCAGAGAATAGTTTATTTTATTAACTTGTACTCATTTTAATAGTCTGAAAAGTATTTTAGATGGAGTATATTTTGAATTATAACTAAATAGATTTTAAATTGCAAGTGTGTAAAATACAATTAAATTTAACTTTCACTTAAAATCAGAACTATTTAGCCAGCAAGCATTTTAGTTAACGTTACTCTTAAGTCTTTTAATACTATCTCATTGCATTAAGATTTAAAAAAAAAATTGATCTGTAAAAATTTTTATTTTTTTAAGTTCGTGTAAATTTTACTTTTGTTTTGTATTTATTTAATTGACAAAATATAAATACTTATAAAAAGGAGCAAACATGTCAGTAAGCCCATCATCTGTAAATCAACCACAGAGATCATCACAAGGATTTTCCGAACAAGGAAGCAATACTACAGGCACCGCACAATTGAGTCACAAGAAAGCAGTCCACTGCACAGAGTAGACTCAAACATCTCCGCCTCAAGAGTCAGCTGTAGGAAGTAATTTAAATACATTTGCGTAATACTACAGCTTTATACATATAAGATATGTCATAAAATTCTTTCTTTAAAAACAAAAATCGGGATCAATGTCCCGTTTTCCCCACCAATAAAAATTATTAATAAAACTTTTCTTATAGAAAATAGATAAGCGGGAAACGAGGCTCGAACTCGCGACCTCCTCCTTGGCAAGGAGGCGTTCTACCACTGAACTATTCCCGCATCTCTTTTACATTTTGAATTA
>JANQFW010000136.1 GCA_028277625.1 Candidatus Gastranaerophilales bacterium
ATTCTTTTATATTTTTATATATATTATTTAAATATTTATAAATACGCCCAAAGTCTAAAAAAGAAGCTGCTTCTTTTTCTTGTATGTTATTTTGTGAAATAAATGGACATAGGAATGTAATTATATTCCACAAAATAACGAACAGGTTTTTAGCGTATTGTGTTAGGTTCATTTTTTAAATAAAAGACTGCCCTCTACTAGAAAAGACAGTCTTTTTGTTTATAAAAGTATGGTATATTATTTATCTTGAACAAATCGCACGCGCTGCCAGTACACCTGATGCAGACGCTTGAATTAAGCCTCTTGTAACACCCGCACCGTCGCCAATGGTAAACAGGTTTTTAATACCTTTAGTTTCCAGTTCATTTGTAACAGGTACCCTGGAACTATAAAATTTGACTTCAATACCGTATAATAAGGTATATCTTGATGCAACCCCAGGTGCAATCTTATCAAGAGCCATGAGCATTTCTACAATACTTGTTAGATGTCTGTAAGGAAGTACAAGGCTTAAATCACCTGGCGTAGCGTCAGCAAAAGTTGGTTTTACAACGCCCTCTGCAATTTTTTCAGGAGTTGATCTTCTGCCGGCCAATAAATCGCCAAGCCTTTGTACTAAAACGCCTCCACCTAACATATTTGCTAATCTGGCTACGTGTTGGCCATACTCAATAGGCTCTTTAAACGGCTCTGTAAAACGCTTGCTTACTAATAAAGCAAAGTTTGTGTTATCTGTTTTTTTATTTGCATAACTATGACCGTTTACAGTGGCTATACCGTTGTAGTTTTCGCATACAACTTCACCATAAGGGTTCATACAGAATGTTCTTACTTCGTCACCAAAGCTTGGAGTCATATAAACAAGCTTGGATTCGTATAATTTTTCAGTTAGTGGCTCCATAACAGGTGCGGGCAATTCTACTCTTACACCTACGTCCACTGCGTTGTTTTCTAATTCTATATTTAAATTCGAGAATTCTCTTGCAAGCCAATCAGCACCTTCTCTACCCGGTGCAACGATTACATATTCAGCATTTACAACTGTACCTTTGTTTGTTTTAACGCCTTTAATTTTTCCGTTTTCTGCAATAAGCTCGTCAGCGCACTCGTTTGTTAAAACAGTTACTTTTTCTTCAAGCGCATCTTGCATACTTTTTAGAACAGCTGTGCTTCTGTCTGTACCTAAGTGACGAATTGGTGAATGTACCAGCCTTAGCTCTGCTAAGGTAGCTTGTCTTGCAATATCAGAAAAAGACTCGGTGTTCAATCCGTATAATTCTTTAGTAGCACCGTAGTCCAGATAAATTTCATCTGTATAGTCAATTAGTGCTTCTAAGTCTTTTCTATTTACATAGTCAATTAAGTTTCCGCCAACTTCTGGGGTTAAAGTTAACTTGCCGTCGCTAAATGCACCTGCTCCACCCCAGCCGCATAAAAGATTACAGTTTTTGCAAGGTGGACACTTACCGCCTTTTCTTACTACGCATTTTCTTGTTTCAATTCTAGGACCTTTGTCTAAAATTATAACTTTCCAGTCTGGTTTTTGCTTTAGTATTTCTAAAGCCGAAAAAATTCCAGCTGGCCCAGCACCAACAATCGCTACATTATACAAGATGTCTTCCTCGCTTGTTATCTTATTGACATACTAATTTCTGCTTTTAATAAAAAAAGCCTGCAATTAAATTATAGTCTATTTTTTTATATTTATATTCTTTTGGGTTTTTATACTATTATTCCTTGGTTTTGGTTCTCGCATCAATCCTTTAACCAAACCTATATTATAATACTTAAAAACTTTTTAAATAAAAGGGAATATTAATATATGTAAACAAAAATTATTTTTAAGTAGTTTTTGAGCTTTTTATTTTTGAAATAAAACATAAGCTAATAAGCCCAATAATGGCAATAAAGATAAGTACTAAACTAATAAACTGCGCAACTGGAATACCAAACACAGAATTTATGCTATCAATCCTTACGCCTTCAATAAAATATCTGCCTGTTGAATAAAGTATAAGATAACTAAACAAAGCATATCCGTATGTTTTTGTCTGTCTCTTTATAATTCCAAAATATAAAATAAAGAAGCATAAAATATTCCATAAAGATTCGTATAAAAAGGTTGGGTGAAAATATTCATAAGCCATATAGTTTAGCGGACGCTTTATTATGGGTATATATAATTTCCAGGGTAAATCAGTTGGGCCTCCGAATGCTTCTGAGTTGAAAAAATTGCCCCAGCGTCCTATTGCTTGCCCCATGATAACACCACAAGATAATATATCCGCATATTTGAACAGTGAAAGCTTTTTGACTTTGCAAAAGATCAATAGGGTTAAAAAGCCACCAATTAGCGTACCGTGTATAGATAGGCCACCTTGCCAGATATGCAAGATTTCGCCCATATGCGATTTGTAATAACTCCAGTCGCATATAACAAAATATAGCCTTGCGGAAATTATTGCACTTATTAACAAGTAAAATGCTAAATCTAAAATGTTTTCAGGTGGTTCGTTTTTTTGTTTTGCTATTTTTGTTGAGATAAATAATCCGGCTATAAAAGCTATAGCAATAAGGATTCCGTACCAACGAACCTCTATAGACCCTATGTTTAGGGCTATTTCCCCTGGTGACTGAAATATCATTGTGCGTACTTTTTTATTTCTTTATTGTAATTTAGAATATCTTGCTTCAGTTCTTCTATTAGGTTCTTTGTGCTTTTCTTTTTTTCTTTATCATCAGTATATTCGGCGTAAGATGTATAAGCAAAAATTGCTTTTTGCAGGTTATTTGTTATTTTTATTATTAATTCTAGTTCTTGTTCTTTAATCTTTTTTGTACGACTTTTAGTCTTTTTTAGCTGCTCAAATTCATCTTCTGCATCTGTAACTATATTTTCGTGAATAATTGCTATTGTGTTGTATGCTTGTGTATATTTATGGTCTAATTTGGTTGCATTTTGTAGGCTATTAAGTGCTTTTTCGTAGTTTTGTTTTTTATAGTATGCAACGCCAAGATTATAATGGTTTTGGGGAAGGTTTGGATTTAGGTCGTTAATTGACTCTAGCCTTGCAATTGCTCCGTCAACGTCCCCTTGCTGCATCAAAAATGTTGCTTTTGTGTTTAATGTTTGTACGTCTATGTTTGTGCAAGAAACAAGCATAAAAGAACTTAAAATAATTCCAACTACTATATTTAGATAAAATTTTGAACCCATTTTATGGAACCTCACCCCTTAGTCATTCGTTCGCTACTTATAGCCCTCTCAATAGTATCTTATGGTTAGTATACCACAGTCTTACTTAAATAAAAATTTTAGTAAAAACACATAGATATTAAACTTAATTTATATTCAAATTTTCTTTTTTTAAGGGTAAAGGCAATTTTTGAAAATATTTTGTTTTTATTAAAATAGGGAAAGTAAGTAGCGAAGAAAAGTGCAAGATTTAACATATTTTTTTATTTTATAAAGACCTAATAATTAAGTCTCAAAGCTTTGATAGCTTTGTTAACTAAAGGGAAATGTAGGAGTAAGAACTATGGCAATGGGTGCAGCAGCAAGTGCAGCAGCTAAAGCAGCGTTGGTCGCAGCAAAAAGATCAGCAGCAAGAGCAACAGCAAAAGTAGCAGGTAGTGCTGCGGGTAAAGCAGCAAGTGCAACAGGTCGATCTATTGCTAAACATTCTCCACAGTGGTTAAAAACTACTGGAAGTATGGCCAAGCAAGGTGTAAAAGGAAGTTGGAATGCTTTTAGAGGTCAGTCCAAACTTACTCAATTTGGTCAATTGGCTGGTGCTGGCATGGGCTTTTGGGGTTTGTACGAAATATGTAAAGGCAGTGATGACGGTGGAGGTGATGATGGCGGTGACTCTGGTTATGAATCTAGTATTTTTGATGAAGCTGGGGCTCCGGTAGCACCTGCGATGGGACAGGCCTATTATGAACCGGCAGGCGCTTCAGCGTATTATTCTCAAAATTCTTTTGATTCTCATGATCCATATTATATGCCTACAGAAAGTTATATAAGAGATGATGGATCATATGTAACGCCAAGTGGAGCTAGCTATAATGTTGACGCTAAAGAATTTGCTAAAACAAGTGATAATAACCCTATGATTTCCGTAGCAGGAAGGCAGATGCCCCTTGATGAATGTATGTACGAATATTCTACGGGTATAAATTATAACGCATAATAGATTAATAATAAAGCACTAAGTAAGTAATTAAGTATAAAAGGAGTGTTGTAATATGGGAATTGGACGTTGGCTTGGGTTTAGTACTAGAAAAGGGTTATCAGAAGCGACTGAAGCTGCAGCTAAGTCTGCTGGAAAAGCAGCTGCAGAAGGTGCTGAAGCCGCTGTAAAAGAAGGTGCACCATTCTGGAAAACAGCTGCGTGGCTTGGTGGAATAGGTCTTGCCGGTTATGGTGGTTATAAAGCTTATCAAGAACTTTTTGGACCTGTAGATGACCCAGGACCGTACGTAGACCCAGGAATGACTCCTTATCAAGGTTCCGTATATGATCAGCAGTGTTCTTATCAACCTCAAATGCCCGGTTCTTATGGTTATGCTTCTCAACAATATAGCCCGTCAATGGGGATGAATTCTTATTCTGATCCGTATGGTATGCAGTCTGGATATCCATCTGCTTATGGTCAGCCTTCGGGTTTTCAGGCTATATACTAACAATTATTATCTTTTATTTTTAATTTAACATAGCTCATTTTAAGTGAGAATTATACTCTTGTATTTATATTTTATTCAAATTTTTTGTTTGAATTTAATTTTGTTTTGAAATTGTTAGCAATTTTAATGCCTATTTTGTTTTTATAATAGTAGGGAAAGTAAGTAGTGAAGAAATAGCCAAGAATTAACATAATATTTAATTTATGAGCAGTAAAAATACTATATGGGTGGACTTTGCACTGAACTAAGAAATTTGTGAAGTCAAAGGGAATGAAGGAGTATATAGGAAGAATGATATTGCTAGGATTGGTAGTAAGTACGGTAGTTAAAACAGAATTACTTTTAATGAGTATTTTAAAAGCTTATCAGCGTGAGTGTGTTCTAATTCAGAGCTCTATAAATGTTGATTAAAATATTTTAAATAAAATTTAATGAGATGAAATTTTATTAATAAATGATAATTGGGAATGTAGGAGAAATAGGGAATGGCATATGGTTCACAGTTTGTCGGTAATGCTCTGAAAAGAACTGCGCAAACACTTAGTAAATGGAGTGCTCGACTATCTGGCGAGGGGGTTGAAGCTGGTGCGAAAGGTGCGGCTAAGAATAGTGATGAAGTCAGCCTGTTTACAAATGTAGATGATAGTGGGTATGTTCATGTAGATATAAAGCCCAATAGCGGTGGCAGTGGCGTCGATAAAAAATGGATTGGTGATTTTAGTGATGGTTTTGATTCTGAAAAAGTGCTTAGTAAAAAAAGGGAAGCCCTAGTTGGAAGGTTATCCAGAAGAACTTCTAATGGTTATGCTTATAAGGAAGTAATGCCTACTAAAGTTCCGGTAGGAAAAGGAGTTTTTCAAACCTTTATGGATCTGCCAAACTGGAAAAAAGCTGCATATTTAGGTGGGACTGGGCTTGTTGGTTATGGTGCATATGAGGTAGGTGACGCTATGTTTGGTGGCAGTGGCGGAAGTGGTGGCGCAGAATCGTTTTATTATGAAGATGTTCCTTATCAAGCCTCAGAAGTAGGTGGATATTATGAAGATCCATATGTAGCCTCAATGGGCACTCAATATGCTCAACCTCAATATCCAATGGGTTCTCAATATCCAATGGGGGCTGGGGCTGCTTATGGTAATAATCCTTATGGCTCTCCTTTTGAATTTCCACTTGGATCAACGGATGATGGCTATATGGGATAACTCCACATCAAAACTCAATATATAGATAAGGTTTTTGTACTTTTCTATTGATTACCTAAGCAAAATTTTTAAGTTCAGGTAAAATATTTTTTTGTTTTTAAAACCTGATAGCTTAATCTTGAAAAGGAGTTTGTCTGCGTTCTAAAAAATAATTATGATAAATCAATAGAAAAGTGCAAAAAATAAACTAGTCAAATTGCAAAATATATAATAAAATTAAAATAATATATCAGCTATATACACTAAAAAAATACTTATTGGATTCATGAGAGCCATTAAAGGAGTATTAATCTAAATGTTAGACGAATTAATTCAAGATGGTCAAAAAGAAATACAAATGATTGTATTCAAGCTGGGCCAGGAGGAATATTCTATTCCGATCAAGACCATTCAAGAAATCATAATGCCTCAGCAATTTACAAGAATACCTAGTTCTCCAATGTTTGTGGAGGGTGTAATAAACCTTAGGGGGCATATTATACCAATCATTAACGGAAGAAAAAAGTTTAATATGGAAACCGAACAATCTGAAGCTGCTGAGAAAAATAAAAGAATCATGGTTGTAGAAGTTGACGAAGAAGCAGTAGGCTTGATTGTTGATTCTGTAACTGAAGTTATTTATTTAAAAACAGATAGCATTGAGCCTCCACCTGTAGAATTAGAAGATGAATCTGACTTCTTATGGGGAGTAGGTAAACATGCTGACAGGTTATTAATATTATTAAATCCTGATAAACTACTGTCATTAAGTAATGATAATATAATATCTGACTTTACTTCAATATCAGAAAGTATTAAGCAAGCTGTTTAGTTTAAAAATTTGATGAAATAAATTTAATTATTTTATTTTCTAATTGTTTAGCATTAGAACAATTGCCTTTGCAATTCTGAATTAAGACTGCAAAGGTATATTTGTTTTTTTTATTAGTAGTCAGATATCCTGTTATTCCGCTTACGCCTGCTAAGGTGCCTGTTTTGGCAAATAATTTGCCCTTTAAATAAGGATACCTCCCTTTGATTGTGCTGCTTTTGTCTGTTGGTCTTGCTAAAGAAGTTTTATAAGTTTTAAAATTTTTAGTTTTTTGCAGATTATAGAGAGCGTCTGTCATCCAGTTTGTTGTTATTAGGTCATTGTGAGATACTCCGCTGGCATCAAAAATTGCTATATCTTGAGTGCTAGTTCCTATTTTATTGTAGAATTTTTTAAATAATTTTATTGCATCGGTAGTATTGCCTGTTTTATTAAAGGCTTCTGCGGCAGCAAGCTTAAAAAGGATTTCTGCACCAAGGTTGTAGCTAATTTTGTTTGTGTATGATATTTCGTCTGTTAATTTTTTATTATGCGAGCAGATTAACTCAGCGCTTTTGGGTATTTTATTTTCTTCAATGTTACCGTTAAATTTTATTTTGTTTTGTTTTAATGCTTGCTTAAGCTGGTATATAAAATAACTATAGGGTGTGCCTACAGGTAGTAATACAGATGTAGTTTTATTAACAGCACCTTCTATAAATATAGTATCGTTATCTATCCAGGTTTTTCTTTGAACCGTAACATCATGGGGCATTGAAGTGACAGCGTTGTTTATAGTTTTTACCGGATAAAATTTATTTATTTTTATTTTTGGCAGGCTTCCTGGTGTTGTTGGTATTGCTGTTACTTTAATTATATTTTTATCAAGGTTGTAAGCGTTGAATTTGGGCATAAATTTGTTGTTTTCATCGTCCCACATCCAGCCCACACCCCAAGGAACATTGTTTATTGTTGATGAGTCAATAATTATATTACCATTTAAATTTTTTCCGTATTTTTGTGAAAATTCTTTGAATAATGAATTTAAATTTGCACTTGTCAGCAGAGGATCACCGCTTAGTTTTATAAAAATATTTTTAGAGTCTTTATCTTTATAAATTTGCGTACTGATAGTATAGTTTTTTCCTAATGTATCAAGGACTACAGCTGTTGAAAATGCTTTTAGAGTGGAGGCAGGGTGTAATAATTTATTTGCAAGTCTTTCATATATTATTTTACCGCTATTCGCATCTCTAATTGATATTGATATGAAAGATTGTCTTTCTACACTGCTATTGTTTATTAATTTATCCAGATTTTTTTTGACTTTAGCATTTGTAAATCCGCAACACAGTATGCTGACTAGAATAAATAGTACTATTAAGTTTTTAAAATTTTTCATTTTTCCCCTTTCCACCTCATTTTGCACATATTTATTTTTACATCTTTATAACAGAAAAAAATATATAAGGGTTGACTTTAAAAAAAGTAATTGGTATATTAGTACCAGTTAGTTAATTACTCGACAAGAATTTAATAGGAGTATTGTAGCAGTTAATTATGAGTAATATTTTAAAAATTTCAGACGCATCATCAATTGCACTACACGCGATGATTTTTATAGCTCAAAAAAATAATGAACTGGTATCTGTAAAAGATATTTCGGGTGAGCTTGATGTGTCTGCAAATCATTTATCAAAAGTTTTGCAAAGATTGGTAAAGGCTGACCTTGTTATTTCAATAAAGGGATACGGCGGAGGATTTAAGCTTGCTAAGTCTCCGGCTGATATTAATTTTCTTGAAATATACGAGGCAATTGACGGAAGGTTTAAGCCTTCGCCTTGCCTTTTAAGCAGAATTGAAAGTTGTGAAACTAAATGTATAATGGGAGATTTGCTGCAATCAATAAATACGCAAGTTGAAGATTACTTTCATAAAACTAAATTAACTGACTTTATGAAATAAAATAATTTTTTAAAATGAATTGGATAATTGGTACTTATTCTATAATTAGAAATAGATAATAAATATTTAAAAGTTATGAACTAGATAGTATTAAAGGAGAAATCAAAAATGAGTATGTTTTGTTATCAATGCGAACAAACTTCTAAAGGAACAGGTTGTGTAAATATTGGTATTTGTGGTAAACAAACTGATGCAGCTAAATTGCAGGATGATATAGTAGCAAAAGCTAAAGAATTGGCTTTTTATCTAAATAAAAATGCACAATACGGTAATGTATGCACAAATTCTTCTAAGATTTTAGTAGAAGCTTTTTATTCTACTGTAACTAATGTAAGCTTTGATACTGCAGTATTAGACAATCACATTAGCGAGCTAGACGCTCATATTAAAAAGCAAAAAGATTTATATCTTGATCTGTCAATGCAAAAAGGTGCTCAAGCAGAAGCTTATGCAGTAAATATTCCTGTGGCGATTGATGAGCGTAAAAAAGTTCTTGGAGAAGATATTGTATCACTTCAAGAAATTATTACTTACGGTTTAAAAGGTACAGCTGCTTACTTTGCAAATGATGTTATGGCTGGTAAAGTAAATAATGAGATTCTAAAGCAGTTTTTTGAAATTGTTGACATTTTAAACAAAGAAAATTCTACAGTAGAGGAACTTGTAAGCTATGCTATGAAAACAGGTGAGCTGAATTTTAAAGCTATGGAATTGCTTGACACTGCACATACTAGCACTTATGGCCATCCTGAGCCAACACAAGTTAGAGTTACACCAATCAAAGGTAAATCTATTCTTGTTTCCGGTCACGACTTAAAGACTATTGATGCAATTCTAAAGCAAACTGAGGGCAAAGGCATTAACGTTTATACCCACGGTGAAATGTTACCTTGTTTAGCATATCCAGAATTAAAGAAATATTCACACTTTGCCGGCAATTACGGTGGGGCTTGGCAAGACCAGAAAAAAGAATTCAAGGAGTTTCCAGGTTCGATCATAATGACAACTAACTGTATTCAAGATCCTATTGGCTACGATGATAGAATCTTTACAACTGGTGTTGTTTCTTGGCCGGGCGTACAGCATATAGCTAATAATGACTTTACTCCTGCTATTGAAAAAGCTTTATCTTTAGATGGCTTTATCGAAGATCAAGAAGAAAAACTTATTACCATAGGCTTTGCCCATAATGCAGTTTTATCTGCTGCTGATAAAGTTGTTGATCTTGTAAAACAAGGTAAAATCAAGCACTTCTTCTTAATTGGCGGTTGTGACGGTGCCAAATCAGGTAGAAATTATTTTACTGATCTAGCTGCCTCAGTTCCGCAAGATAGCATTATTCTAACTTTAGCTTGTGGTAAATTTAGATTTAATAAAATGGATTTTGGTGATATAGAAGGAATTCCAAGATTATTAGATATCGGGCAGTGTAATGATGCTTATTCTGCAATCAAGATAGCTGTTGCACTGGCAGAAGTATTCAAAACTGATGTTAATAGCTTACCGCTATCAATGATATTATCTTGGTATGAACAAAAAGCTGTTGCTATTCTACTTACATTGCTACACCTTGGAGTAAAAAATATTAGGCTTGGGCCTACATTGCCTGCGTTCATAACTCCAAATGTGTTAAACTTTTTAGTTGAAAACTTTGAGATTAAGCCGGTAACTACAGCTGAAGAAGACTTAAAAGCAATATTAGGTCAAGCGGCAGTATAAATAATTTTTGTTAATGATTTTAAAGGGCAAGCGCGCCGGCTATACCGGCGCGCAGTCAGCCCAAAGTATTTTACTTCCTTACTAAATTAAATGCTTAAATAAATATTAAAGAAACAACTTCGATGCCTAAAAGGCGCTATAATTAAATTATAGAAAAGTGTAGAAAATGCCACTTTTCTTGATTCCTGACAATATATTTGATTCCGATGATTATTGTATGTTATCATCGGTTTTTATTTGTACTAAAATTAAAGCATGAAAATATTATTAGCTCCTAATAGCTCTAAAGGTTCAATATCCGCTGTTAAAATAACAGATGTTCTAGAAAAAGCTATAAAAGACAAAAATAAAAATTGGGAAATAATAAAATCACCCATTGCAGATGGTGGGGATGGCTCCATTGATGTTATTGCAAATCATCTTGATGTTGAGGCTATAACTGCAAGGATCAGCAATCCTTTGCATAGGCCTATAAATGCTAGTTGGTTAAAGCTTGGCGGTATTGCTTTTATTGAAGCTGCCGCGGCTAATGGATTAAAATTGTTGCAGCCACAGGAATATAATCCCTTTATAACAACAACTTATGGTGTTGGAGAGCTAATATCAAGCGCATTAGAGAATAGTTGCTCCAAGATATATTTATTTGTAGGCGGTAGCTCAACTAACGATGCTGGCGTGGGTGCTTTACAAGCCTTGGGTGTTAAATTTTTAAAAGACAATAAAATTTTAAAAATAAATAATATATTAGATTTAAATTTAGTTGAAGATGTTGATTTTTCTAATTTAAATAAAA
>JANQFW010000133.1 GCA_028277625.1 Candidatus Gastranaerophilales bacterium
TAATAATATATTCTTTATGATATTCATAAATTATATTTCATGTTATATTTAGAATTATATTAGATGATTTATCATAGTTTTTAATTTAAACTTGTTATACGAGAAAGTTTAAGCCAAAAACGAGAGAAAATAAAATATTTAGGTAAGCCGTAGTCCACAAAGGGAGGGATACAACAAAATGACAGCAGAGAACAAAGAATCCCAAGCTATCACAAGTGAAAGTAGTAAACGCTTGGTAGATTTCTTAGAGTCAGCAAATCTTCACAAAAAGGATTTTGCTGAAATGATAGGTGTGACCCTATCTTATGTTTACAGTCTAATAGATAGCAGTATTGCGTTTTCAACAAGAACAACTACTTTAGAAAGAATTGCAGTAGTTATGGGAATTTTACCTGAAGAATTTCCAGAGTACAAAGCATCTGAAGAACCTAAGTTAATCGATCCGGGAGTTCAATTCTTAAAAGAAAAGCAACAAGAATTAAAACTTACAAACGTTCAATTGATTAAAAGGTTCCCAAGAAATAAGAGAGTTGAAATTGTTGATCTTTGGAGAGGTGCAGAACCTTTACCATTGGATTGGAGTCACTTATCGTCTATTGCGGACGTGTTAGAAGTAAAATCTTCAGAAATCTATCCGTACTGGCAGGCAAGAATGCAGCAGTACTTAGTGCTAGGTGGAATAGATCTTATTTCTAATAGTGTATTGATAAACGCAATGTTTGAAGGCGCAAAGACGCACTTAAAAATTTAGAAAACTTAATATTTAACACAAAAAGAGTTCTTGCAGCAATGTAAGAACTCTTTTTTATTCTACCCCCTGCTCATTACCAAGGGGGAACCTCTTTTTTTGTGGCTCCGCTTTCTGTTTTCTGTCAGCTTAACCACCGCTCATTTTTTTCATAAACTCTATGTTTTTTTTCAGGATATTTTTATATAGGTTTAAATATTCTTGTGCCATCCTTTGTGAGTTATAGACTGATAAGGCCTTTGCATGACAGTTTTGAATATTTTGCTTTAGCTTCTCTTTATTTTCAATAAGATTGTTTATGCTTCTCAAAAGGGAATTAGGATTGCTCTTCTGGAATAAACATGCGCAATCTCCCCACATTTCTTTCATGATAGGAGTGTTATTAACAACTAGTGCGCAGTTTAAATATGCAGCTTTTATCATGTTAAAAGATTCTGAGCCGGTAAGAGATAAATATATTGAAGAGTTACCGTAAGCAGTTTCGATGTCTTCACTATTTTTGTAGGTTATACTTTTAATCTTTTTATTCTGTGAAAATACTTTATTATTATCTAATACTTTAATATTAACGTTATCAGGCAGTTTAGATGAAATTTTATTGAGCAAGCTAATATCCTGATGTTTTTTTAGCATATATGCATCCACAATAATATCAGAGTTCAGATGTAGGTTTTCTTCCGGCATGATCGATAATCCGTTATAAATAACTCTTATTTTATTTTTTATATCAAAGCTTTTAACTAAATTATAGGCAGAATGCATGGATGGCATAACTATAGCTTGAGAGTTATTTAAAGCATCTTTCATAATATCTATGGTTTCAAAAAAATTCTGAGAGGAGCTATTCTGATTTTTAAATAAACTAAAAATATTTCCCTGTGTATATAGCAATGCTGGATAATCTTCTATAACTGAACTGCATAAAATATGGTTTAAATGAACAATATGCGGTTTAAAATCTTTTAAACTACTCTGCATGAGTCTTTTTAACTCATCAAGATAACTTTGATCATTTAATGAAATTATTTCCTTTTCTGATGGTAGATTGGTCGGAATTATTCGTATATTATCTAAGTTGTGTGTGTGTGTATTGCTGCCATTGCCAAAACCTAGAATACATATTTCAATGTTAGACTTTTGCTGCATAGACTTGCATAAGTTGTGAGTATATTCCCATCCTGAACCGTCTAAATCACTTGTCATTAATAGCCTAAAAGTTGAAGCCATAAGATAAAACCCCTCTGCCTTGTATCAATTTATTCACAGTTCAATATTTTATGTATATTCTCGTAAAAGCAAACAAATATAATAATTGGCGTACATTCTTAAATATGATTTAGTTTAAGCCCAGATAATGCTAAGTTCATCCGTAACCATGATAATTAGCCTGTATAAAATTTTATTTTGATAAATTTAATAATACTGATATGCATGGCTTACTCTTCTCTGTTCCACAAGCAAACATTTCTTTATGCTTTTCCAGTCGCCATTTTTAGCACTTCTAAGGTCTATAATATGTTTAACACCTTTGGATTTAAGGCTTTCTAAATCTTTTCTGATCAGAGAGAGATCTAATTTAGATTCGTCATTTCTTTTCTTTTTCCTGGCTCTGCATCCCTTAGAATATTTTTATCTACAACATGAAAGTTTTCTATAAATATATCTGCAGGATTAAAATTTCTTTTATCTTTTTGTGTTTTTCATTTTGCTAAATCTTTAATTTTTATTATAATTATTTATACTACTTATTAACTAAGCTTGGGGTAATAGAAACCAAATGGCTAAAAAAAGAGTACATTTAATAATTTCCGGGCGAGTGCAAGGCGTAGGGTTTCGATGCAATACATTTCGTCAGGCTGTAGAATTAGGTATACACGGATGGGTAAGAAATATTCCAGACAATAAGGTAGAAGCAGTATTTGAAGGGGATGACCACATTGTTGAGCAAATGGTACAATGGTGTTATAAAGGCCCTTCAATGTCGCATGTTTACAATATAGAAATTACAAAACAGCAGTACTCTGGCGAGTTTCAAAATTTTTCTATCAGGAGATAGTTTTTTATGTTAACAATAGCCACTATTTTAGCTCTACTAACAGCAAACACACCAATTGATTTTAAACCTATTCAGCTAAACACAATCACTTTGCCTAAACAATCATCATCTTACACCTTTAAAGACGGTGTTCTACAAGGTAGCGTCAGCAGCATAAAGTTATTGCCCAAAGAATTTTACGGCACCTGGTCGGTTTCAAGTGAAATAATAGAAGCCAGCCATCTTGGTGTATTTAATAAAAAATGTTCTGACCTTTGGAAATTAGAACGAAATAGCAATATAATAAGACTTTCCAATCCTTCAACAGGTGCATCTGCTTATATAACAGTAAAAGAAGTGAAAAACAAAACAGCAAGTTTTACTCGAGAAAAAAACACGCGAAAATTAAGAGAGTACGAAAATCCTAAAATTACAGTGGACGGGGATACTTTTTCGGGAACAGACGTCATTATTACAGAGTATTATACTAAATCGGGTAGACTGATAGAAAGCCATTATGTAAAATACAAGATAAAAGGAGAAAGAATCTCCGGACCGACATTTGAGGATATATTAGGCAAGTAATTTATATTATATAGAGGTATTACAATGAAAGAATTAACTTACGATTTATTAATTTTAGGGGGCGGCCCGGCAGGCATGTCCGCGGCAATTTATGCAGCCAGGGGTAATTTAAAGACGGCTATTGTAGATACAAGCCTTTTAGGCGGCCAAGTTAACAACACACTAGAAATAGAAAATTATCCGGGGTTTGGATTGATTGGCGGATTTGATTTAATTCAAAAATTTGAAGATCATGTGGATAAATTTGATGTAGATAAACACATTATGCAAGAGGTTAAAAACGTTAACCTACTCGGCGAAGAAAAAATCGTTGAAACCGCAGAAGCAATATTTAAAGCTAAATCAGTTATTATAGCCACAGGCGCGCAACCAGCAAAGCTTGAAGTTAACGGGGAACAAGAACTTCTTGGGCGCGGAGTAAGCTATTGTGCAGTATGTGACGGAGCATTTTTCAGAGAAAAAGTTGTAACTGTTGTAGGTGGCGGAAACGCAGCAATTGAAGAAGCTCTTTATTTAACTAAATTTGCATCTAAAGTAAATATTATACACAGAAGAGACCAGCTAAGAGCTGATAAAATGTATCAGGAAAGAGCTTTTAAAGATCCTAAGATTAATTTTATTTGGGATACAGTAGTAGAAGATATTAAAGGCTCAGAAAAAGTAGAAAAGCTTACAGTTAAAAATGTAAAAACAAACGAAGTTTCAGAAGTTACGACTGATGGCATATTTCCTTATATTGGCTTTAGTGCAAACACAGAAATGTTCACAGATCAGTTAGAACTAGACCCAACAGGCTTTATTAACACAGATATCAGTCTTTTAACAAATATAGAGGGCGTATTTGCAGCAGGTGACGTAAGGGTAACCCCATTAAGACAAGTTATTGTATCAGCTGCAGACGGTGCAATTTCTGCTAACGCTGCAATTAGATATATTGAAAGCAAAGATGCTGTTTTAACAAAATAAAATTTATTAGATTCAAGAAAATCCTCCCAAATAAACTTTAAAGGGAGGATTTTAATTTTTTGAGAAAAATATGCTCAGGCTGGTAGAATTATATTAATGTATTATAATTTTCTTGTGACAGGAGTTTATGTACGCAGGAGTTAAGTGTGGGTATCATAGAAAGTTTTGTATCAATACTATTTGTTTTATTTTTTATAGTACTCGCTTGTATTGTCTTTACCAATGCAATAGAGCATTTAGGAGAAGAACTGAATCTTTCAGAAGGAGCCGTTGGTAGTGTACTTGCAGCAGTAGGTACAGCATTGCCGGAAACTATAGTTCCTTTAGTTGCTATCATTGGCGGTTATATTGCAGGCACAGGCATAGAACAATCTAAAGAAATAGGCATCGGTGCAATACTAGGTGCCCCTTTTTTACTCGGAACATTAGCATTTTTTATAATAGGGTTTTCTGTTTTAATATTTACAAAGTCAGGCCGAAGAAAACAAGAAATGCCGGTTAACTCGGTTATAATGTTCAGAGACCTGCACTATTTTGTGATTGCCTACACTATATCAATTTTAAGCAGCTTTATTCTATATAAACCCATAAAGCCTTTTATCGCAATAGTATTACTAGTTATTTACGGAGTTTATGTAGTGCTAACAATTAGAACCGCCAGTAAAGAACCTGAAGGTGGTCATGAAGAATTGGACGCTTTGTACCTGACCAAATACATAAAGCTACCACAAAAACTTGTACGTCCTGGTATTCTTGTACAATTAGCATTGGCATTGCTTGGTATAATATTTTTAGCACATATTTTTGTTGAGAACCTTAAGGCTGTCTCAGATTTTTTCCATATAAATCCTTTAATACTAAGCTTAATCATAACCCCTATAGCAACAGAGCTCCCCGAAAAATTTAATAGTGTAATCTGGATAAGAGCTAAAAAAGATACACTGGCGATGGGCAATGTTACAGGTGCTATGGTTTTCCAAAGCTGCATCCCTACAGCCGTAGGTATATTATTAACCCCTTGGGTGTTAAGCATGCAAGCATTAGTTAATGTTACGATTGTTTATTTATCTGTTATAACGGTTTATATTAGCATTGTAATAAATAAAGGCGTTATAAAGCCTAAAGCTCTACTATTAGGTGGGTTCTTTTACCTGATATATGTTATATACGTTATTTTTGAAATGTTTAAAGGGTAACAAGTTGTTTGGGCAAAAAAAATGTTGCAATTAATGCAACATAAGTTATATGCATCTCTCTCTTTCACTCTAAGTTAAAAAAAAGACTTTAGATGAGATGCTTTTTGGGGGTAGTAACAAAAAATTTTATTTACTTATACTGGTTCTCAATTAAATTTTAGGTTACTCTTTTCAGAGATTAGTTTATTTTATTAACTTTAACAGGATTGAATAATCTGAAAAGTATTTTAGAAATAATATATTATTGGTTATTTAAGCCCAAACAAAGATTTAATAAAGTAGCTCATAAATGTATTAATAAATTTTGTAAGTATACTTTGAAAGTCGTTATTATTGGCATTTTTATCTTGTATATCGTTTAATGATATATTATTAGAGTTTTTATCATATTTTGATACCAGATCAATGCCTTTTATATCAATACCTTCTTTGATTGATCCTGCATTTGTAGCTTTATTAAGAGGTTGAAAGTTTGTTTCGGCAAATTGGGCTGCTATTAATAATTCTTGGACATCTTTATTATTTGAGATACGGCTTAATAGGTTTAAGGTCATTCTAAAATTTTGCAGTTCAAAAATACTAACCTTTCCATCTTTGTTTTTATCCGCAACATTGAGTATGCTTTTTAAATAATCTGTTTGACAATGTTGGATCTTATTATTGCCGTTGCTTACGTTAACCATTTTTTTCTCCTGATTTGAGATGCTTTTAATATTTATATATACTCTTGTATATATAAAGTTATTGTGCTTGTATATATTGCTAAGCTTTTTAAAAGAAAATTTATAAAATTAACAGTTTTTAACCCAAGCAATTATTAAAGAGAAAAAATTAATATTCTCAAACAAGTATTAATATATCCGCTACAGGCTGAATCAAGGTTATTTTTTTAGCCTAAAATTCTTCCCTTAATTTTTCAAAAAAATATTCTTGATTTTTGATTGTTTCAAGTATAATAGCAGTGTAAACTTATCAGATAAGTATTCTTTAGGAGGACAAAATGAAAGTAAAGATTGAAGACGGTTGTATTGCTTGTGGCGCTTGCGAATCAATTTGTGATGCGGTTTTCACTGTTGAAGATACAGTACTTGTTAACGAAGCAAACATTTCTGCAAATGAAGAAGCTGTAAAAGAAGCTGCTGAAGCTTGTCCTGTGAGCGTAATTATTCTTGAGTAATTAAAATAATTACAGCTTAAACAGATAGAATAGAACAAAAAGAGGTGGCGTCTACTACCTCTTTTTGTAATTATCAAAAAATAAATATAAAATATTAGTATAAGAAAGTTAATGGTTATCACCAAATTAATATATAGGAGAGATTAATCAATGTTTAATATGAACAAATCTTCTAACCCAGTACTTAAAGAAGATGACTTTAGCAGATCTGCCCAGTACGGCAGCACATCTGTTATGACAATTAACGGCACTGTAAACAAATCGTTTTTACTTGTAGCACTAACAATCATGTCTGCATTTTATGTGTGGAATATTTTTGTTACCAGTGGCCAACCGGGTGCAATTACCCCGTATTTATACGGTGGTGCAATTGGTGGCTTTGTAGTTGCTTTGATTACAGTGTTTAAAAAAGAAATTGCAAATATTACCGCACCAATTTATGGGGTGTTACAAGGCTTTGTTATTGGCGGTCTAGCAGCACAGCTGGAAGTTTATTATCCGGGCATTGCATTCCAGGCGGCGGGCATAACATTTTGCATTTTTTCAGCACTATTATTTGCTTACAAAATGGGGCACATAAAAGTTACTGAAAACTTTAGGAATATGGTAGTAATAGGTACTATGGGAATAGCTTTAACCTATGTACTATCTTTTATTCTAAGCTTTTTCGGGATGTCTTTTCCTTTTATACATGACTCTGGTCCTATTGGTATAGGCTTTAGCTTATTTGTAGTAGGGCTGGCTTCTCTTAATCTAGTGCTGGATTTTGATTTTATCCATAGAGGTTCCAGAAATAACCTGCCTGCTTACATGGAATGGTATGCAGCGTTTGGTCTTTTGGTTACCCTTGTATGGCTTTATATAGAAGTCTTAAGGCTTTTATCTAAGCTAAGATCAAGAGATTAAAACTAAAAAATACCTTAAAGAAAGAACGAGCGCCTCAGTACATCCGACGCGCCCGTTTTTTATTAGGGAGTACTCAAGGTTATTTAAATCCTTTAATAAAGCTTTTTATTGTCAGTTTTTCAAAAATTACAAATGGATAAAGTTTAACAGATTTTCTTAAATATTTTATAAAATTCTTAAAATCGCCTACTTTTAGGCTTAAACCTGATAAATACCTGTATCTATAAGAAAATATACGAGACTTTATATTGTCAGAGTTTGCTATCCTCTCGCCTTTTTTGTTGTTTAACACTTCAAGAATTCGTTCTTTATCTTTAATATCAACAAACCCACCCTTAGAGCTGATCCTATACATTAAAATATATTCTTTATCATCACTATTTTCTGTCATAAAAAACTCCTAATATTTTCTTATTTTTGTCTTTATACCTGGGTAAGCGGTTTCTTTTTTATGAGCTTACTTAAATTTTCTATTATTAACATATAAAAACTTCTGAAAAAACAATAAATACAAGCAAAATAAATAGTTAAGCCCAAACCAGCACAAGTAACCAAAATAGTTAGCTTATCTGAACAAAATTCAGTCATTATAGGCTTAAAAAGCGCAATATATAGCCCCATAATCAAAGAAGATAAAAATACAGGCGCAAGAGAGCCAAACACTTCTTTAATACTCCAATTTAAAGCCTGTATAACTATAATAATAAACAACAATGAGCCTATTAGCCCAATAAGCATACAAACCAAAGCCATAGTATAAATATCAAAATGTTTAGCTGTGATATAAGCAGAAAATATAAATAAAGGTGCATATAATATGTTCCATTTTAATGCTATATCAGGTCTTCCAATGGCTTGTAATATCGGGCTTCCGCATTGAGAAACCGATCTAAACATTGAATATATTAAAATTATTTGAAATATAAAAACAGATGACTCCCATTTTTTTCCAAATACACCAATAATATACTCCTGCCCCAAAATAAGCTGTAAAAATACATAAGGAAAGGTAAACATAGATATTAGCTGCAAAGTCTTGATAAAAGCGTTTTTTAACAAGTTTTCCTGATGCTGAAGTTGAGAGTATGTAGGCAAAAACACCATCATTAATGGATAAGTGATATTATTAACAATCATCATGCTCTTTTCATAAGCAAAACTATATATCCCCAAAGAAAAAGATCCTATTAAACTGCCAATAACTATATAACTACTGTTATTAATCAAATAATCAATTATATTGCTGAATACAACGTATTTTCCGTAATTAAGCATCTCTTTAATATGTTTAACAGAAATATCTAAAGACGGTCTCCACTTGCTTAAAAACTGTAAACAAACAACGTTAATAATAGAACCAACCACCTTAGGATAAATAAAGCTCCATACCCCAAAACCGGAAAATGCCATGGTTATAGACAAAATACTTTTGAGTATGCTAACAGATGCATCAAGCACTGCGATTCTTTTAAAGTCAATATTTTTTACAAGTATTGTCTTATGAACTATCCCAAATGAATTAATAAATAGCCCTATAGCAGATACTTTTATAATATTCTCAAGAAGTGGAGCTTTATAAAAAGCTGCAAACAAAGGAGCACAAAGAAATTGCAGCCCCGTAAAAAATACAGCCGACACCAACAAAAGCCAAAAAGCAGCATTAAGCCTTTTCTCTACTTCATCTTGAAAGTGAATAATAGCAGTATTTATACCAAGTGCCATTATCAGCCAAACAAGTATATCTATGGTAAAAGCCATCATTGTCAACCCATAATCTTCAGGTATTAATAATCTGGCTAAAATAATGCTGCTAAAAAAGAAAAATATCTTATGAAATATCTGCAGCCCAAACGACCATTTTATGCCCTGCCTGGTTTTGTCAGTTATGTTACTGTTACTGTCCATTTATTTATTTATCTTCCCCTGCCCCCTCTCATCAAGGGGGACTTTCTGTTTTAGGCTAGCTTTGTGTAAGCTTTGCCTACTCGTCCGCCCTTAGCATATCAAGTAAAAATTTAATTTTTTACTGTATTAGGGCTAGAAGGCATAACATTTGAAATTATTTGTTTTAAGTACTCATTAGAGATCTTAACATCCTTAAAGTCAGGCTCTCTAGTTATTATGCCTAAAACAGGCACTTTATAAGTATTAAATTGCTTAACTGTATTTCTCAATGTATTTTTTGTTGTATAAATACCAGAAATTAAAACTACTCCACTAGAATTTATCCCGGTTGCGATAGCGTCCATAACTGCGGATACTGGCGGTAAGTCTAACAACACCCAATCATACATTTCTGACAACTTATTGATAAGCAGCTTAATTTCTCTTGAATGGATATACTCATTAGGATTCATTATATTGTCATAATTAGAAAGAATACTTATATCATAAACTTCATCTGTTCGCTTAATATAGTATTCTAAATCTCTCCAATCAAAATCATCATTCGATCTTTTGACCTCAGAAAGTTTATTAATTAAAGAGGATAAACTAAAGTTATTGTTCATAAATCCAAACTCTTTATGAACAGTTGGAGTTCTAAAATCTGCATCTATAACAATAACAGACTGACCTGTCTTGCGCATACTATATGCAATATTTACAAGTATACCTGACCTTAACTTAGATGGTTCTGTAGAAGTAAACGATATAACTTTTCTTTCATTATCAAAAAACTTTAGATTAAGAGCCGACACAATTTTTTGATAAGAAAGTGAATGTGCAGAAACAAAATCATCAGAAATAATTAAGCCATTATCCTCACTAAATCTATCCTGACTTATCCAAGGTATTGAACCAAGATGAGAAATATCTAAATCACGCTCCAATTCTTCTGACGACTCATAAGTATTTCTCATTAAATACTCCATAACAGAGCTTACAACACCGATCATTGAGCCTAATAGTGCAAATATCAAAACTAATTGCAACCTGGAAGGAAAAACAGGACTCTCTGCTTTTTGCGGCTGCTCTATTATATTTATATTGCTAATAATCTCAGATTCTTTTATTTTAACTTCAATAAGCTTATTTTTTAACTTATCAACTATATTTATCCAGTTATTTTCTTTCTGCATAAGATTAGCAAGTGTAAGCTGCTTGCCAGGTATGCTTCTTTGCTTAGTTTTTAACGATTTAATAGCATTCTTTAATGACCTGCTTTGAGCTTTCAAGCTTTTATAAGAAGACTCACTAAGTGCCAAAGACTGCATCATATCTGTTCTTAAAGGATCAGATATATATATATCCGGTTGCAAACTACCCATTCCTATAGTTTGTTCAACTTGTCTGTTAATTTGTGTTTTTACTTGGCTGGCTCTTGCCCGCAAACTAACTACAGACGGATGCAACTCTGTGTATTTGGAGAGTAAATCTGCAAGCTCTTCTTCTAATCTTTCAAGCTTGCTTTGCAAAGTTAAAATATTAGAATTATGTCCAAGCGCAATAGAGTTTACGGCACTGTCAGGACTAACACCTAGTCTTTTACTTATAGAGTGTATTCTGCTTGCTTCTCCACCAGCAACAGAGATAACTTCAAAGTATTTATTTTCCAAGTCACTTAACTGGCATACAATATTCTCAGCTTCAGCTTTTAAATCAACTGATAGATTTAACTCTCTAAATTCTTTTATGTCTTCTCTTATCTTTAATAAATCACCTTGAGCACTGTTAAGCTGTGTATTAATTGCTTTTTTGTTATTTGATACCTGTCTTTTTAGTTTCTTTTCATTTAAATTTTTATATACCCTTGCATATTCGCTTGCTACATCTTGAGCAACTTCAGGTTTTGTCCATTTTACAGTTATCTCAATAATATTTGTCTTTTTGGGGTTAACAATGCTTACAGATTCTTGAATAAATTTTTCGCCTTTTAAATCATTGGTTTGAAATTTGTATTTTTGCTTAATAGTTTTCCAAACTTTTTTTGATAGCTCAGCAGATTTTAAAACTTGCATTTGAGTATAAATAAGATTACTGTCTCTTGAAGACGGCATTAATGGATTTTTAGTATTTAAATCTGTTATGTATGGAACCCGGTGCTCATCACCTACTAAAATTTTTACAGTAGACATATACAATGGCTTATAAATTAGTGTTGCGTACAATGTGCCGACTACGATACCAATCGCACCAAGTACGGCAATCATTCTTATATTTTTAACGATATTATCAAATATTTTTTTCAAAATAGAATTGTCCATGGGGAACCTCCTCTATGTTTTACTTTACAGAAAATTTTTGTATCTACCCCCCCCCTACCCCCTAAGGTGGAAGCGACCTTACTTTACGTCGGCTTTGCCGACTTGCTCGACCTTTATTTAACCACTCTTAGCCCCTTATGTTATTTATGTCGAGGCATTAATATATTGGCAAATCGTGTAAAGGGCGACATCACTAAAGCGAAAAAAGAAAATCCCCTGTTAGCTATTGACAGTTTTTTTACTTCAATCAAGTCATCAGGTCTTAATACCAAATCTGTTTTTGCAGGATTTACAAGCATTTTAGATATATTACCGGTAGGCATTTTTCTATAAACAGTTACAATTTTTTTATTTGCATTAATTGCATACCCGGCAGAAGCTGCAATAGCAGAGTTAAGCCCAGGACTTACAGATTTTAACTCATAAAGACCAGGACTATTCACTGAGCCTATTATTCTAACAGGAAAATTATCAGGTGCTATAGACGAGCTTGAAACTAACTGAAAATCATCATCAGAAAGTAATATATTACCCTTTAAAGAAGGTATATAAACAGAATCACCAGTACTCAAATAGATATCTTGCCTTGTATCCCCTTCTTTTAACCATTTAAATAAATTTATATTTACATTTTTGTCAGTAGACTTATTAATTACTTGTACGTTTTCTAAATCAGCATTATACTTTATGCCACCTGCATTTTTTATAACACTTGCTATAGTTAAGCCAGGACTTAATGCAACACGCTGCCCTTTAGTCGTAGTTATATTTATAGAATTCTCTTGCTGATAAAGGCCAGGATTCTGTACTGCACCATAAACATAAACCTTAGCAGCTTTTATAGTATTTATATTTATAGAAATTTTAGGATTTAAAATATACTTTCTAAACTTATCTTCAAGATGCTGCGTTAATTCCTCAATGCTAAGCCCCGCAGCATAAATCTCGCCAAAAGGTGATATTGTCGCATAACCGTCAGGCCTAATCAGCACTCCCCTACGGGAAAATTGAGTATCTTGATACACCGCAATGTCTATAACATCTCCCGGCGCTAACAAATACTTAGAATTTAAGGTCTTTACCCTCAACTTAAAAATATCCTGCTTTATATCTAATCCATCTTGGTATATATCATTCAAGGCTAAATACTGCTTGGGTTCATGACCTCTTACTGTTTTATCTATAATATTTTTTAAATTTTTAACATCAAAATGTATATTATTAACTGTCTGCTTAAAATTTGCAGATCTGGATCTATCTGTTATTTCAGCATAAACACTAGAATTAAAACAAAGTAATCCTAAAAAAATTCCTAATAAATAAGTTTTTTTACTCATTGGTTATCTCCTAAATCTTTTTTTTTATACTACTCTATAAGGTATTTTTAGAGCTAGTATATATGAAGTCAAGCCGCTCCTCTTCCGGCTAAAACAACTGGTATCGTTTTTAATATAAGCTTAATGTCTAGCCAAAAGCTCCAATTAGTTATATAAGAGTAATCTAAAGCTATAACTTCATCAAAGTCAGTAATATCAGACCTACCACTGGTTTGCCACATGCCGGTAAGCCCTGGTAATGTTGCAAATTTTATAAAATGCCACTTTTCATAAGTATCAATTTCTCTTTGCACAGGGGGTCTTGGCCCTACAAGACTCATGTCCCCTTTGATTACATTTATCAATTGCGCAAACTCGTCTATGCTATATTTTCTTAAGAATTTTCCCACTTTTGTCATTCTGGGATCATCAGTCATTTTAAACATTTTTTCATTGCTTTGGTTTAAATGTCTTATTTTATCCAGTTGAATCTCTGCATCTTGCACCATGCTTCTAAATTTATACATATAAAACTTTTTTCCGCAAAGACCTATTCTTTCTTGTTTAAAAAATACAGGTCCTTTTGATTCTAGCTTTATTATCACTGCAATAATCAAAAATACATACCAAAACATAGCAATAAAGATTAAGCTTGAACAAACATCAAAGCTCCTCTTTATTGACCACTGAAGAGGCTTAAATAAGTTCAAATTAAAGCTTTGTGATGCGAAATAATTATTCTGCCTTAGATCTCCATCAAAAGATGTTGATATTTCTGATGCGATAACTCCCATAATATTTACATTAACCTCTCATTCGCCTAGCTTTTCAAATAAATCTAATTTATAAGGAAGTAATAAAAATTTTTCTATTACTCTTAAATTCTTTTATTTAAAAAGAAAAATAAATTACCCAACTTTATCAATTGCTGGATAATTATTCAACAATTGATAAAGTTGAAGAGGTGTAAGAAATATTTTGTTATTTTGTTATCTGCTTTTTATTTAATTTTTGCCAATACATATAAACAGGTATGCCTGTTAATACTATAAGGAAGCCCGGCCAAGTATACATAGGTTTATATATCAACAAGTTAATTTCCACAAATATAGAGACCACACAATAAATTATCGGCAAATAAGGGTAACCCAAAGCCTTATAAGGTCTTTCAATATCAGGATATTTTTTTCTGAATATAAATAAACCACCAACTGTCAATGTATAAAATAATAAAGCCGCAAATACCAAATAATCTAATAACTGTGAGAATGTACCACTCACAACAAGTACTATTGACCATAAACCCTGCAAGTACAAAGCATTTTCCGGTGCGTTTGATTTTTTTCCAAGCCTAGACATATTCGCAAAAAATAACTTATCTTTTGCCATTGCATACAAAACTCTAGCCCCGCTTAGTATAGTACTGTTTACACAACCAAATGCAGCTATCATAATGATAATAGAGATTATAAGCTTTCCATAATCTCCAAAAATAGTCTGCATAAACACAGCACCGATTATTCCATCCTGAGCATTTTTTACTTGATCAATAGACAACACAGAGATATATGCAATATTTGTGAGCAAATAAAGAAAAATGACCAGCCCGGTTCCCGCAATCAAAGCAAGAGGAAGGTTTCTTTTAGTATTTTTTATTTCTGCAGCTACAAAAGTTAAGTTATTCCATCCCTCAAAAGCAAAAACACCACCAACTAAAGCTATAGCCACAACCGAGAATATATTAATATCAAATGACGGCATATTTATAGGTGCAGAAAGATTTAAGTTCAAAACTTCTGTATTAAAACCAATAAATAAACCAGATATAATTATTCCGGCCAAAGCAATAATATTTGTAGCCGAAATAAAGTTTTGAATTTTCGAAGCCAGCTTAACACCAAACACATTAACAAACGTAAGCAATATAATTAATCCAATTGCAATCAACTGCTGCGAAGATATAGGCAACTTATAAATATAAAACAAAGGTAAGCTAGAGCTTATACCAGGGCATAAGCCACCTAAAAACTTAGCAAACGCAACAGCAACAGCTGCAATAGCACCGGTTTGTATAACCAAAAATAAAGACCAACCATAAAGAAAACCTGTTATTTTTCCCCAGGTTTCTTTTAAATATATATACTGTCCTCCTGCATGCGGCAAACTTGCAGAGAATTCGCCGTACGACAAGGCACCTATTATAGTCATAATACCTGATACTAACCATACTAAAAGAAGTAACGATGTATTGTTTACTTCTTGTGCCATATGAGAAGATACCACAAATATACCAGAGCCAATCATTGCTCCTGCTAAAATGGCAATAGCATCATATAAATTTAATGTTTTTAAAAAATCTTTTTCTTTTTTATCTGGACTCATATTCCTTACCTATTATTTTTTAAACCTGTATAACTTCTAATTCATAAATGTATATTACTTTGCTATCCCGCCAATAATCACAGGATGATAAGTTACTGGTATGCCACTTTGTTCTCTTAATTCCTCATATTTTGCGATAAAATCTTTTAATTTTGTTTTTGTCCAATGAGTTTTTATTATTGCGTTTGTGCCAGTAAATTTTAAATGATTTAATACCTCAAAAGGCTTATCAAAATATAATTTTTCAATATAATCATCAAAATAAAAAATATCAAAATAATTTGAAAAAATATTTTTTAATTCATCTAAGTCCTTATATCTTAAACCTGCACCTGTTATTTTTTTTAATTCTATCAAATTTTGCTCACCAAAAGAAGAAAAAATAAACATACCACCAGGGTTTAAATTTTCTTTTATTTTTTTAACCAAACCATCTAAATCTTCTACCCATTGTAATACAGCATTAGAAACAACCAAGTCTAACCCTTTGGGCAAGGTTAATTCTTCAATATCACCAGGCTGAAAAATTATTTTATTATTTATATTTTTAATCAAATAACCTGCTGATTCAACAATATCATTAGCATAAAAAGTATCATAAAATAATTTTTCACTTAGTAGCTCAGTCAAAAGCCCTTCTCCGGCTCCTATTTCATAGATAGTCTTAAAGTTTTTATTTGATTTTAATATTATTTCTATTATGCGTTGAGCTGTTTTAGACTGGATAAAGGCATTTTTTCGATATGTATCAAAGCCTTTTTCAAAGCGTTTACGCAAAAGAGTCTTATCCAACATTTATAATTTCACTCCAACAGCAGAAATTATAAAACGGATAGTGTCCTCCTTCAAGGCTTACAGAGTCTTTCCAATAATTAATCTGATTTTTAGTTGGCATAATCCTGTCTTTTAATGATACAAGCACAGTGTCATAGTTAAATTCACTATCTTGAGATTCAGTGGCTATTTTTAATAATACTGCTAATTCTTGCTTTTGGTTCTCTAAATCCCTTTTGGGCGCTTCAAATTTAGCATAATCAGCTTGACTTAAAAACATTCTTCTAAAAAATTTATCTCGTGTTACTTCAGAAAGATGATCAAGTGTGCCTTTAAATACTTGTTCTGCTATACCAAATTCATCATTTATCGGCTTAAGAGTACCATTAATGGCTATTTTTTTCTTAAACATTATATTATTTAAAGTTTTTGCAGCTGCCCATACACCCATAGACCAGGTTATTAAATATTTGTCAGAATAGCTGTTTATATTTTTTATTAATTCTTCAGGTATTTTTAAATCAGAATAATCATATATTAAAAGAATATCAAAGGATTGATAGTCTAAATGGTTTATAGCAGTCTCATCCATGCCCCAACCATTACAAAAAACAATTAGAGAGTCATTATTTTGCTGATTTAACCATTTGAATTTCATTATAATACCTCTTTTAAAATATTTGGAATATCTTTAATATCATCCCATTCAATATCTGCGGTTAAAGAAAATCTTAATCTTGATGTATTTGGGGCAACTGTAGGCGGCCTAATCGGTAAAACATAATATCCTTTACTTTGTAGATACTCGGCAGCTTTTACAGTTTTTTCATTATCTCCTATCATAACCGGCACTATGTGGCTTTCGCCACAGGTTTTGATTTTATTTTCAGACAATGCTTTTCTAAGCTTTGATGCGGTATTAAGAAGTTTTTTATTATCAATACCCGGCAAAATATTTTCTATCACCCATTTAGAAAACATAATATTAACATCAGGCAAGGCGGTTGTAAAGATAAAAGAGCGCGTTGTATTAATAAGATAGTCAATTATTGTTTGATTGGCCACGCAATACGCCCCAACTGATCCTATGGCCTTACCAAAGGTTCCTACTATTATATCAACATCATTAATAGCATTTTGTTCTTCGCATATTCCGAGTTTATTCTGCCCGAAAGCGCCAAAGGCATGTGCTTCATCAATAATCAAAAATGCGTTATATTTATTTTTTAATTCAATTAATTTATGCAAATCTGTAATATCACCGTCCATACTAAAGATAGTCTCGGTTACGATAAATGTTTTATTATAATTTGCGCGATATTTCTTCAATAAAGATTCTAAATGTTCATAATTGAGGTGTTTATATCTATAAAACTCTGTATTAGAGAGCTTTAATCCGTCAATTATACTGGCATGATTTAATTTATCAGAAAAAACAACATCACCTTTTTGTACAAGTGCTGATATTGTACCGATATTAGTATGATAGCCGCTATTAAATAACAATGCAGCTTCTTTATTGTGCAAGCGGGCAAGTAAAGCTTCCAGTTCTTTATATACGGGCAGATTTCCTGTTAGCAATCTGGAAGATGCTGAGCCAAAAGAAAAGTCAGCATTTTCTTTTAAAAACATTTGTGTTAAATCTTTGTTGCTTGCAATGCCTAAATAATCATTAGACGAGAGATTCAGGTAGTTTTTTCCGTTTACATTTATATATTTACCATTTTTAGAGCCGATATTTTTTATTTGTCTAAAGCGGCTTTCTTGTTTTAGATTTTGGAGTTCTTTTTCGAAAATAT